>JBAPWR010000138.1:0-3232 GCA_049283775.1 Thiobacillus sp. | reverse complement strand
GGCTCAGGGCGAACGGCCTTCATTAATCTGTGTTTTCCTAGCGCTGCAACAAAGCTCACAATCCTGACCTGCTGCAAGGCTTCGCGGCCGCTCATACTCAAGCCGCTCACTCGTAATGCGTCCAAAGTCGCAGGACTCGAACGGTACGCTCTTCCGTAAAAACTTCATATACCAGGCGGTGTTGAATATTGATTCGCCTGGAGTAGGCCCCCGCCAGGTCTCCGATCAGCTTTTCGTACGGTGGCGGATTCTGGTACGGGTCGTTCGCGATTATCTCGAGGAGCGTTTCTGCCTTGGCCTTGAGTCCGGCGGCGGCAAGCTTTTTGGCATCCTTCTGTGCCTGTTTTCCGTAGACCAGCCTCCATTTCACCAGTCGAGTGCCTCGGCGCTATCAGCCAGGGGCCGAGCTCGCTCTTCCTGGATGGACTCGCGCATCCCTGGCACGGATAACAGGTAGAGCGTCTCCTGTATCGACCGCCAGTCATCTTCCGACACGAGAACGGCACTGCTGCGCTTGCCCGAGATGAGAATGGGCTGGTGGGATTCGGCAGCTTGGTCGATGAGCCGATAGAGGTTGGCCCGGGCTTCACTCGCGGTCAAGGTAGTCATCTTTTGACACCCCCAGATTTACGTACGCTATATCGTACTATATTAAGCTTTGATCCAGCGCGAAAATGTTTTTCGCTGTCGCCGGAATGACGAAACTGCCAAACCGTGACCTGAATCACTTTTCAGGCTTCCTTGAATCTAAGCTCTGATCAATCTCAGGTCAGTGAGAAATTCCTGCGGCTTGCCGATCCTGATCCTGGAATAGGCCGGGTGCAGCGGATTCAGCAGGTAATTCGTCTCCGCGGGAATAACGGCGCTTGGGACCGCCAGAACTGCACTTGACCGACGCCTGGCCCAGTCGGTGCCAAGCATCTGCAGATCTTGTCTTGCCGCAGGATCGCGCCAATTGGCGGGAAGTTGGGCGGGGACGACACGCTCGACCCTCAGGTTTGCCGGCATGATCGCCGGAATCATCACATAACGGGCCCGCAGCGGCTCATCCTGCACCAGCATCTCGAGCATGGCCAGCGACTGGCTGCCCGCGGTGTACACCATGGCAACGCCTTTGCGATTCCAGCGTCCGCCATAGAGCCGGGCGCCCTCGCCGGTGAATGCGGTTTCCGCGAACCTGGCCGTGACCAAGCGCCATACCGTCAGCATCACGCGAAAACGCCGTGCTCAATGCGACCGAGCGTATCGAGCACGGTCTCCGCGCCGATATCGGTATCCAACAGGGACAGCGGGGTGACCCCGGACAGGGCCGCATTGGGGGACTTCAGCCAGTCGAGCGCGGCGTCCAGATCTTCGAACACCTCTCCTGCCCGTTCGACCACGCGCGCCAGCCTCACCAGTTTGGCCGATTCCTCGCTATTGAACGTGCCTTCTTTCTTGCGCCGCGCGAGCGTGCGCTCCGGGATGCCGAGCGACGCGGCGAGCTCGGATTGAGTCATGCGCAAAGTCTTGGCGAGCGATTCTGACGCTGCAGAGGGGATGCCCTGGCGTATGACCGTGATCCATTGCAAGGCGGTATGAGGGTGGATCGGCAAGACCTGTTTGCCGCCCAAGAGCGATTCGACTGAAACACCAAGTGACATGCCATTACTCCCGTATCTGCCATCTGGCGTTTATTATAGGCAATAATGGCATAAAGTTGCGCCGCATTCAGCATTACAGCCGGTCGCGCCGTCCGCACGCAGCGCGGCGGTGGAGCCTCATCTGCCGGAACGTAACCGGCTCAAATGCCTGTTCCGGAAACCAGGTTCCCGGTTTCGTCGGTCGCGTCCGACATGGCGTCACCCGCCTGCAGCCACCCCTCGATCACCCCCGCCGCCTCGTCCGCGCCAAGCCGCGACAGGCTGGAAAACAGCTGCACGCTGACATTGTCGAACGGCGCCAGGGTCTGCTTGAGCTTGCGCAAGGTGAGAGCCTTCTCGCTGTTCGACAACTTGTCGGCCTTGGACAGCAGGATGTGGACGGGCTTGCCGGTGGGGGTGAACCAGTCGAGCATGCGCTGGTCGAGCGGGGTGAGCGGGTGGCGCGCGTCCATGATCAGGACCATGCCGACCAGGGGCTCGCGCTCCTGCAGGTAGCGCGACAGCAGGTCTTCCCACTGCGCCTTGATCTGCGGCGGCACCTTGGCGTAGCCGTAGCCGGGCAGGTCGACCAGAAAAGTGTCGGGCGCCAGTTCGAAAAAGTTGATAAGCTGCGTGCGGCCCGGCGTCTTGGAAGTGAATGCCAGACGGTTCTTGCGGGTCAACAGATTGAGCGCGCTCGATTTTCCGGCATTGGAACGGCCGGCGAAAGCGACCTCGGCGCGACTGAAAGGCAGGTCGCGCAGATGGGCCACCGAGGTATGGAATTGAGCGCGATTGAGCACGGGCTTGGCAGTCATATTAGTTGTCGCTAAACTACCCGTTTTCCCAAGTTTTGCAAGCTTCAGGAGCTTTTGATGAAACTCGTCGTCACCCTGGCCGCCGCACTGGTCGCCACTTCCGCTTTCGCCAGCGAAACCCCGGCCGCCAGCAAGGGCGACCCCAAAAAAGCCGAGCCCATCGTGGCTGAACTGTGCGCGGGCTGTCATGCGGCGGACGGCAACAGCGCGGCCGCGGCCAATCCGAAGCTTGCTGGAATGAACCCGGAATATCTTTACAAGCAGCTGACCCAGTTCAAATCCGGCGATCGCAAGAACGCGGTGATGTCGGGCATGGTCGCCGGCCTCTCCGACGCCGACATGAAGAACCTGGCCGCGTACTACGCGATGCAGACGCCCAAGGGCGGCACCGCGAAGGACAAGGATCTGGCCACGCTCGGCCGCAAGATCTATCACGGCGGCGTACAGGGAGCAGGTGTTCCGGCGTGCGCTTCCTGCCACGGCGTGCAGGGCAAGGGCATCCCGGTGCAGTTCCCGCGCCTGGCCGGCCAGCACGGCGACTACATCTATAGCCAGCTGAACCTGTTCCGCACCGGCGCGCGCGCCAACGACGGCGCCAAGATGATGCGCACCATCGCCGCCAAGATGACCGACGCCGACATGAAAGCTGTCTCGGCCTACATTCAGGGCCTGCGTTGAACGCCTAGTAAAGAGCGGCGCAAGCTGCTCGAGTCAAAAGGGTGACTGCGGTCACCCTTTTTTCATTCGGCGGCAAATGCATACGCCTCCTGCCGCCAACATTCTCCCGAGGGG
>JBAPWR010000137.1:0-8450 GCA_049283775.1 Thiobacillus sp. | reverse complement strand
ATCCAGGAGCTCTCGACCTGCAAGCAGTACCGCATCCCGGTCAAGATCATCACACTCAACAACCGCTACATGGGCATGGTGCGGCAGTGGCAGGAGTTCTTCTACGGCAGCCGCTACGCCGAGTCCTACATGGAATCGCTGCCCGATTTCGTCAAGCTGGCGGAGTCCTACGGCCACATCGGCATGCGCATCGACAAGCCGGAAGACGTCGAGGCGGCACTCAAGGAAGCCTTCTCGCCCGCGCTCAAGGAGAGAATGGTGTTCATGGACTTCATGACCGACCAGACCGAGAACGTCTTCCCCATGGTGGAAGGCGGCAAGGGACTGTCCGAAATGATCCTGGCGGAGGAACTCTGACATGCGCCACATCATTTCCCTGCTGATGGAAAACGAAGCGGGCGCGCTGTCGCGGGTCGCCGGCCTGTTCTCCGCACGCGGCTACAACATCGAGTCGCTGACCGTCGCGCCGACCGAGGATGCCACGCTGTCGCGCATGACCATCGTCACCACCGGCTCGGAAGACATCATCGAGCAGATCACCAAGCAGCTGAACAAGCTGGTCGACGTGATCAAGGTGATGGATCTCACCGATGGCCGCCACATCGAGCGCGAGCTGATGCTGGTCAAGGTCAAGGCCGTGGGTTCCGGGCGCGAGGAAATGAAGCGCACCGCCGACATCTTCCGCGGCCGCATCATCGACGTCACCGACGCCACCTACACCATCGAGATGACCGGCACCGGGTCCAAGCTCGATGCCTTCCTCGAGGCCATCGATCCTGCCTACATCATCGAGACCGTGCGCACCGGCGCATCGGGCATCGGTCGCGGCGAGCGCAGTCTCAAGGTCTGATTTTCATTCTCCGATTTTTCATTTCACTATTTATTAGGAACACAGCATGAAAGTTTATTACGACAAGGACGCCGACATCTCCCTCATCAAGAAGCGCAAGGTCGTGATCATCGGCTACGGCTCGCAGGGCCACGCCCATGCCAACAACCTGAAGGATTCCGGCGTCGACGTGACCGTCGCCCTGCGTCCCGACTCCGCCTCCGCCAAGAAGGCCAAGAACGCCGGCCTCAAGGTCAAGAGCGTGCCCGAGGCAGTGGCCAAGGCCGATCTGGTGATGATCCTTACCCCGGACGAATTCCAGTCCCGGCTGTATCGCGACGAAGTGGAACCCAACCTGAAGAAGGGCGCGACCCTGGCCTTCGCGCATGGCTTCTCGATCCATTACAACCAGATCGTGCCGCGTGCCGACCTCGACGTCATCATGATCGCGCCCAAGGCGCCGGGCCACACCGTGCGTTCCGAGTTCGTCAAGGGCGGCGGCATCCCCGACCTGATCGCGGTGTTCCAGGACGCTTCCGGCAAGGCGCGTGATCTCGCCCTGTCCTACGCTTCCGCCATCGGCGGCGGCCGCACCGGCATCATCGAGACCACCTTCAAGGACGAGACCGAGACCGACCTGTTCGGCGAGCAGGCCGTGCTGTGCGGTGGCGCCGTGGAACTGGTCAAGGCCGGCTTCGAGACCCTGGTCGAGGCGGGCTATGCGCCGGAAATGGCCTACTTCGAGTGCCTGCACGAACTCAAGCTGATCGTCGACCTGATGTACGAGGGCGGCATCGCCAACATGAACTACTCGATCTCCAACAATGCGGAATACGGCGAGTACGTGACCGGCCCGCAGGTCATCAATTCCCAGTCCAGGGCGGCGATGAAGGAATGCCTGGCCAATATCCAGAACGGCAACTATGCCAAGCGCTTCATCCTCGAAGGCCAGTCCAACTATCCCGAGATGACCGCCTGCCGTCGCAACAACGCCGCGCACCAGATCGAGGTGGTGGGTGCCAAGCTGCGCGCGATGATGCCCTGGATCGCCGCCAACAAGCTGGTCGATCATTCCAAGAACTGATTAGGGATCAGGGCTCGGGATTCAGGGGTCAGGGGGGTTCGTGGCTACGCCGCTTACCTGTTTTCCCTGAACCCTAGCTCCTGAATCCTGACACCCGGCCCCTGGCCCTGCTATGACCCATCCCCTCATCGCCCGCGAAGGCTGGCTGGTTTTGCTGGCGGCCATTGCTGCCGCCCTCATCGCGACCTGGCTGATCGGCTGGTGGTCGATTCCGTTCTGGATCTGGGCGGTATTTGCGCTGCAGTTCTTCCGTGATCCGGCGCGCGTGCCGCCGACCGACGCCGACGCGGTGATCGCGCCGGCCGATGGCCGTATCGTCGTGGTGGAGAAAATCGCCGACCCCTACCTCGAGCGCGAGGCGCTGAAAATCAGCGTGTTCATGAACGTGTTCAACGTCCATTCCAACAAGAGCCCGGTCGACGGCGAGGTCAAGGGACGCTGGTACAACCCCGGCAGCTTCGTCAACGCCGACCTCGACAAGGCCTCCACCGAGAACGAGCGCAACGCGATCTGGATCCAGAGCGCGCGCGGCGATGTCACCTCGGTGCAGATTGCCGGACTGATCGCGCGGCGCATCCTGTGCTACGTGCGCACCGGCGACAAACTGGTGCGCGGCCAGCGCTACGGCTTCATCCGCTTCGGCTCGCGCGTGGATATCTATCTGCCGGCCGATGCCCGCGCCGAGGTCTCGATCGGCCAGAAGGTCACTGGCGGGCGTACCATATTGGCTCGCTGGTAAGCTGGTCCGACGATGAGCGAATTCCTCCACCGCAAGCCCGAAACCGACCGCCCGCGGATGCGCGACCGCGGCATTTATCTGCTGCCCAATTTGTTCACGACCGGCGCGCTGTTCGCTGGTTTCTACGCCATCGTCCAGGCGATGAACGAGCGCTTCGAATATGCCGCGGTGGCGATTTTCATCGCCATGGTGCTCGACGGCCTCGATGGTCGCGTCGCCCGGATGACCCACACCCAGAGCGCCTTCGGCGCCGAATACGACAGCCTGTCGGACATGGTGTCGTTCGGCGTCGCCCCGGCGCTGGTGATCTACGAGTTCGCGCTGCAGGGCATGGGCAAGCTCGGCTGGATTGCCGCCTTCGTCTATTGTGCCGGCGCGGCCCTGCGCCTGGCACGCTTCAACACCCAGCTCGACGTCGTCACCGACAAGCGCTTCTTCCAGGGGCTGCCCAGCCCGTCGGCGGCAGCACTGGTTGCCGGTTTCGTCTGGGTGATGACCGAGTACCAGATCAGCGGGGAAGAGGCGCGCTGGCTTGCGGTGTTCATTGCCCTGTTCGGCGGTCTCACCATGGTCAGCAATTTCAAGTACTACAGCGGCAAGGAGATCAACCTCAGGAAGAGCGTGCCGTTCTTCGTCATCCTGCTGGTGGTGCTGGCTTTCGTGCTGGTGTCGACCAGCCCGCCCGAGGTGCTGTTCGGCGTCTTCGTGCTCTACGGTCTGTCGGGCTATGTCTACGCGTTGATGAGCTTGCGGCGCGGCAGGAAGCATCCTGATGCCGCGAAGCCCTTGCAGGACAGCGAAAAATAGTTAGAATTTAGACCATGTCTAACCAGTCGCACCCGTCCTTTCTCCTCTGCCTGTCGAATGTCCTGTTCGGCAGCCTGCTGCTGCGCGTCGCGCGCACACAATAAATCCCCCTCCCCCGGAAGTACCCCGTGCCGCATAGCTGCAAGCGGCATGCCCCTTATAATGCGTCGGCCAGATGCCGACATGCCATGGAGCCAGCCATGAACGACCGTTTGTATATTTTTGACACCACCTTGCGCGATGGCGAGCAGAGCCCGGGCGCAGCGATGACCAAGGACGAAAAATTGCGCATCGCGCGGCAGCTGGAAAAGCTCGGCGTCGATGTCATCGAGGCCGGTTTTGCCGCCGCCAGTCCGGGCGATGCCGATGCCATCAAGGCCATCGCCGAAGCCATCCAGCATTCCACCGTGTGCTCGCTGGCGCGCGCCAACGAACGCGACATTCGTGCCGCCGGCGAGGCGATCCGTCCGGCCAGGTCGGGGCGCATCCATACCTTCATCGCCACCAGCCCGATCCACATGGAGAAGAAGCTGCGCATGCAGCCGGACCAGGTGGTCGAGGCCGCGGTCAAGGCAGTCAAGCTCGCACTCGAGCACACCGACAACGTCGAGTTCTCGGCCGAGGACGCGGTGCGTTCGGAAATGGACTTCCTGGTACGCATCTTCGACGAAGTGATCAGGGCCGGGGCGAAGACGATCAACGTCCCCGATACCGTCGGCTATTCGATTCCCGCCTTGTGGGGCGAGCGCATGAAGCAGCTGATCGAACGCGTGCCCAACTCCGACAAGGTGATCTGGTCGACCCATTGCCACAACGACCTCGGCATGGCGGTCGCCAACTCGCTCGCCGCGGTGATGAACGGCGCGCGCCAGGTCGAGTGCACCATCAACGGCCTCGGCGAGCGTGCCGGCAACGCCTCGCTGGAGGAAATCGTCATGGCGGTGCGCACCCGTAAGGACGTGTTCCAGTGCGATTCGCGCATCGACGCGACCCAGATCGTGCCGGCCTCCAAGCTCGTCTCCACCATCACCGGCTACCCGGTGCAGCCGAACAAGGCCATCGTCGGCGCCAACGCCTTCGCCCACGAGTCCGGCATTCACCAGGACGGCGTGCTGAAGCACCGCGAGACCTACGAGATCATGCGTGCCGAGGACGTCGGCTGGCACGCCAACCGCCTGAGCCTCGGCAAGCTGTCGGGTCGCAACGCCTTCCGCACCAAGCTCGCCGAGCTCGGCATCGTCCTCGACAGCGAGGAGGCGCTGAACGCTGCGTTCGCCCGCTTCAAGGCGTTGGCCGACAAGAAGCGCGAGATCTTCGACGAGGACCTGCAGGCGCTGGTCAGCGCCGAAGGCTATGCTGCCGAGGATGAGCGCTTCAAGCTGGTATCGCTGAGGGTCTGTTCCGAGACCGGCGAGACCCCCCATGCGCAGATGGTGATCACGGAAGAGGGCGCGGAGAAACGTGCAGAAGGCGACGGCTCGGGCCCGGTCGACGCTACCTTCAAGGCGCTCGAATCGGTGGTCAACAGCGGTTCCAACCTGCTGCTGTATTCGGTCAACAACATCACCAGCGGTACCGACGCGCAGGGCGAGGTGACGGTGCGCCTGGCGCGCGATGGCCGAGTGGTCAACGGCCAGGGCGCCGACACCGACATCGTGGTGGCATCCGCCAAGGCCTACCTCAACGCGCTGAACAAGCTCCACAGCAAGCTCGAGCGCGCGCATCCGCAGGTTTGACGATTGAGAAGATTTAACCGCGAAGGGCGCGAAGGAACGCGAAGGGAAAACCCAAGTCCGCGAATGACGCGAATAGGTGCGAATCAAACCGGTTTCTATTGGCGTTGCATTTGCGTAATTGGCGGACAGATTTCTTCTTGTTTTGCCTTTCTTCGCGTCCTTCGCGGTAAAACGCCCTTCAGCTTTTCATCCGCGATGGCGCGCTGAACTTGGCGTAGTAGATCGCGGCGAAGAAGAACACCACCGACAGCAAGACTTCGGTGCCGGCCAGCCAGGCCGACAGGCCTGTCTCCGACCAGGCGCGCACCACGCCCTCGCTGAAATAGGCCAGCACCAGCATCGGTGCCCATTGGTACGTATAGCGCCGCCCCTTGAGGATGCCCATCAGCGGCAGCAGCAGCGGCAGGGCTTTCAGCACCAGCCAGGAGCCGCCGGGGCGGATCGGCGCCAGCCACAACTCCCACGCCACGCTCAAGAAAATCAACGCGATCAGGCTCGCACTGGCGACCGCCTGCAGCGTCTTTAAACTCATGGCTTCAACTTCAATGCAGTTTCCGCGAGGCGCTTGCCGAGCGCGATGCACAGCGCGCGCTCGTCGTCGGAGAGCGGCTTGTCGTCGGCCGGGCCGGCCCAATGGCTGGCGCCGTAAGGGGTACCGCCGCTGGCGGTGTGGTTGACCTCGGCCAGGGTGTAGGGCAGGCCGAGCACCAGCATGCCGTGGTGCAGCAGCGGCAGCATCATGCTGGTAAGGGTGGTTTCCTGGCCGCCGTGCAGGCTGGCGGTGGAAGTGAACACCGCGGCGGGTTTGCCGACCAGCGCGCCCTTGGCCCACAGCGCGCCGCTGGTGTCGATGAAATGCTTCAGCGCCGCCGCCATGTTGCCGAAGCGGGTCGGCGAACCCAGCGCCAGGCCAGCGCATTCCTCGAGGTCGCCGAGTTGCGCATAGGGTGCACCTTCAGGCGGCACCGGCGGCTCAGCCACCTGGGTGCGCGGCGCCACCGGCGGCACGGTGCGCACGCGTGCGGCTGCTCCCGCCACCTGGTTGACCCCGCGCGCGACGAGTTGCGCCATTTCGCGCACGCTGCCGCCTGCGCTGTAATAAAGCACGAGAATTTCGGTCATGGTTCGGTTCCTGCGGTAAAGCCGCGATTATCCCGGAAACCGCAGCGGGCTGCGTTCGCGTCAGCTGTCGGCAATCATTGAAAGCGGGAGAATTCGACCAGTTCGTAGCTCGGACTCTGCTCAACCCTTTGGCCGAAGGTGATGCAGTCGAGTTGCTGGGCGTGCAGTAATTCGGCATCGCGTGAGTCGCGATAGAGATCACGCGGCAGCAGCAGGCAATCACGGCGCTTCTGCGCTGGCACGCCGTGCACCAGCAGGGCCGGTTCGGCGCGGTCGAGGCGACGCTTGCGAACCGGCCGAATCCACACCGGCTCGATCTGCGGTGAAAGCCTTTCCACCCCCATCTCCATTTGCTGGTCGTCGCCCATCCTGATCCAGCGGATCACACCCAGCGACCAGTTGCCCGGGGTGTTTTCCTGCAGCGCCAGCGGATCACCGATCCTCAGGTTGAGCGGCATCGTGCTGCTGCTCGCGAGGGCGAGACCGCCGGCACTGTCGTTGAGCAGGCGCCAGGTGCTGGCTTGGGGCAGGGGAGCCACGCCCGGCCCGGAATCGAAATTTCCGACTGCCAGTGTGCCCGGCTTTTCCATTGCCACGGGGGCGCCCTGATTGACCAGCATGCGATGAACGGCGGTTACCCCGGCCACCAGGCGCAGGCTCGACACAGCCGGTGGGTGACGCCGATCGGCGCGCGGCAGTCTGCCATTCCAGTTTCTTTGCAGGCGCTGCAGCAGGCTCTGGCCGAACTCGCCCCGCAGTCCATCGGGCAGTCCCAGCATGCGCGGGGTGTCGCCGGTCTTGAGCCTAACCTCGGCTTCGAGTAGATGCTGGCAGAGCCGATCGGTGCGCAGCCCGAGCGCGCGCTTCGAGGTGCCGGCCTGCGGCGGGCCGGAGGGATGGTCGGCATCGCTGAGGATAAGGAAACACCTGTTGTCGCACGGGTCGTGGCGCGTGGTCAGCTGTGCCAACGCGGCATGCTTCTTCAGATACAGGCGGGTCTGTCGCAGCGCCTCGGGTTCCAGACGGTGCGGGTCGGCCAGCGCCATCAGCAGGGCCTGACGGTAGATCAGGCTGGCGGACACGCCATTTTCTGCAGCCGGCTTGTCGGCAAATCCGGCATCGTGGGCGAACAGATGGAGGTGATGCATCTCGCGCCAGAGGCCCCGGGGCGGCGGAGTATAGGTCTGGTAGCAGGCGAACTGGAGATTGCGCATGGCCAGCAGCAGGCGGGTGGTGACGTCGACGAAGCGTTGTCCGCCTCCCAGGCCGCTGCGCTTGCCTATCAGCGACAGCAGCACCCGCTTGTAGCCGTAGCCGAGTTCGAGCCACAGCTCGCGCAGCAGCTCGCCGGCCTGGCGGCTGTTGCGGCTCGGAGGCAGGCCGGATTCGGCCAGGAGCGGTTCGAGGCCGGCGGCGAGACGCATGATCACGGGATGCATCAGGATCAGGCAGCGATAGCGTGCCGCTTCGTTCAGCGGGGTACGGTTCATCGCTGCCAGGGTCGCCGTCAACTGCCGGGCAGCCTCGAGCGGATGGGCGAACGGCAGGCGCTCGAGCCAGGCACGCACCCATTTCGGACGGGTTTCAACGGTATCGCTTGGCGGCGAGCCCAGGCCGGGGACGGTCAATTTCAGCATGCTGCGGATTCAGTCGAAGACGACGGTCTTGTTGGCGTAGACCAGCACGCGGTTGTCGAGATGCCATTTCACCGCCCGCGACAGCACCACCTTTTCCAGGTCGGCACCCTTGTTGATCAGGTCCTCGAGGCTGTCGCGGTGCGAGATGCGGGTGACGTCCTGCTCGATGATCGGACCGTCGTCGAGCACCTCGGTGACGTAGTGGGCGGTCGCGCCGATCAGCTTGACGCCGCGCTCGAACGCGCGGTGATAGGGCTTGGCGCCGTGGAAAGCCGGCAGGAAAGAGTGATGGATGTTGATGATGCGGTTGGGAAAGTGGCGGATGAAGTCGGGCGACAGCACCTGCATGTAGCGCGCCAGCACGATGAAATCGATTTGCTGGTCGCGCAGGATCGCCATCTGGATCTGCTCGGCCTCGTGCTTGGCGTCCTTGTGGATGGTCAGGTGCTGGAACGGCACGTTGTAGGCGTCGGCCAGCCAGCGCGTGTCCTCGTGG
>JBAPWR010000136.1:0-1850 GCA_049283775.1 Thiobacillus sp. | reverse complement strand
CCAACAATGTATCGGCTGGGTGGGGGCAAGGGTTTGTCTGCCCATGCAGCCACGGAATCGATTCGATAACGGCATGGGCGCCGTCGAACGGCAAATGTGACCTCGGGCTCAGTCAGGATCGATCGTCTGGTCCATGAAGCTGGATAGACAGGCGTTTGGCCGTTTCGTCGATGGCTGCCTTAAGGGTGGGCAGGTCCCTTTCGACGATATTCCAGACCAGGGTGAGGTCGACGCCGAGATATTGGTGAGCCAGGACGTTTCTGGCGCCAGCTATCTGCGACCAGGGGATGGCAGGTTGTTCATCACTCAAGCGGTCTGTTCCCAGGTCTCTGACGGCTTGTCCGATCACTTCCAGATTTCGTATGACGGCGTCCTGGGTCTTGTGATCCTTGAAAAAGGCTTCTCGGCCATCCTCCACATAGGCTTATATGCGCAAGATGCAATCGTAGATGTGCTGTACGTAAACGGCCGGGTCCTTTTTCACAACGCGATAGCTTCGGCAAGAATGCGTTTGCGCAGATAAGGACTTATGCCGCGCTCAGTCAAGACATCTGCCGAACGGTTGAGCATCGCTTCCAGCTCTTGTTTGAAGCCGACCAGATCAAGCAGGCTGCGGGATTCTTCCATGTCTATCAGGAAGTCGATATCGCTATCTGACGTGTCTTCCGAGCGAGCCACGGAACCAAATACACGAATATTGCGAGCACCATGGATGCGGGCTAATCGTTCGATTTCAGCCTTGCGAGCACGCAGCGTTTCGAGTGTGTTCATGTCAGTGTGTCCTGTTCGTGCCATTCAAGCTGATGGATAGCGTGAAGTCAATCGACAGGAACTTGGGGGTGGGGGTGCAACGGGGTGATGGGGGTGCAATGGGGCCAGGCTTAGCTTTGTGGCATGGCGCAGGCGAAATGCCTTTGCGATATGGCTGATTGGCGGAAGGCGCTGCGCTTTTCCGCCCTACTGAACGAAGGGCAGGGGTCAGGTCTAGATTTGTTGCATTGTGCCGGCACCGCGCTTTCGCCCAAATGCTGCCGGGTGCTTCGCCAGTAGAAACAATTTGGGAGGGCCGCCTTTACGCCCGGCTAGGGTGTCCAGCCCGATTGGTGTCCGAAAAAGTCTGATCGGGCCGAGTCGGCCCTACAGCAGGTCGATCAGGCCGCGCAATGCGGCTGCGACCGCGCGCGAGCGGATTTCCTCGCGGTCGCCGTCGAGGCGGCAGGTGGAGGAAAGCCGGGTGCCGTCCGCCAGGGCCCAGCCGTAGCACACCAGGCCGACCGGTTTTTGCGGGGTGCCGCCGCCGGGGCCGGCGATGCCGGAAATTGCCAGCGTGGCCTGGGCGTGGCTGTGTTCGAGGGCGCCCGCCGCCATCGCGCTGGCGGTTTCTTCGGAGACGGCGCCGTAGGTCTCGAGGGTTTCGGCCGGCACGCCGAGCATTTCCTGCTTGGCGATGTTGGCGTAGGTGATGAAGCCGCGCTCGTACCAGTGCGAGCTGCCGGGCTGGGCGGTGATCACCTGGCCGATCCAGCCGCCGGTGCAGGATTCGGCGGTCGCGAGCATCCAGCCGCGGGCGCGCAGCTTCTCGCCGAGTTCGGCGGCGAGTTCGTTGAGTTCGGTGTCGCTCACACGAGCCATGTCAGTCCCTTGATCACGGCGATGGTATAACCCGCGGCGAGCAGGTCGTCAAACATCACGCCGAAGCCGTTCTTCAGCCGCGCATCGAACTGGCGGATGGGCCAGGGCTTGACGATGTCGAACAGGCGGAACAGGGCGAAGGCGATACCGGTCCACAGCCAGCCGACCGGGGTGAACACCAGCACCAGGGCAAAGGCGGCGATTTCGTCCCAGACGAT
>JBAPWR010000135.1:0-4418 GCA_049283775.1 Thiobacillus sp. | reverse complement strand
GTCGCGGCCTTCCTGCGCGACGCGGTGAGCTGCTTTGCCTTGGCCTGATAGCGTGACCAGGCGGCATCCTCGGCGGCCAGCAAGGCGTCGAGGTCGTCGCTGGCAGCGAGTTCGGCGAGACGCGCTTCGAACTGCTGCAGCAACCCGCCCAGCGCGTCGGGCTGCACCCGATGCTTGCGTGCCAGCCGGTGCATCTCGGCAAGCTTGTGGTCGAGCTCGGCGAGCCGCTCGGGATCGAGGCTAAGGTGGCCGGCATAGCGGCGCAGCGCGTGCACCGCCTCGGCAATGTCGGCGCTGGCCGCGTCGAGCAGCGCAGCAACCTCCTGCAGGCTGTCGTCCATCGCGCGCATGGCGTCGAGTTGCGCGCTCATCTCGCCGAGCCGGCTCGACACCGCCGCCTCGTCTTCGTCCAGACCCTGGATCAAGGCCTGGCTGCCCTCGATCAGGCTGGTGACGTGCGCCAGACGCGAGTGCTCGCCCTGTAGTTCGTCCCAACGCGCAAGCTCGTCGCCGAGAGCACGCAGTTCCTCCACTGCCAGCATCAGGCCCTCGCGCTCGATCTGCCGCGACTGGCTGTGGGATTCCGTGTCGAGCCGGCGCTGCCGGGCAGCCTGCCAGAGATGCCAGTCGGCGCTCACGGCGGCGACCAGCGGCTGCGCGCCGGCGAAGGCGTCGAGCACCTCGCGCTGGACCTGCGGCCGCAACAAGGCGTGATGGGCATGCTGGCCATGGATGTCGAGGAGGAAGTCGGCCGCCTCCTTGAGTTGCGTCAATGGAGCCGGGCTGCCGTTGATGAAAGCACGCGAGCGGCCGCCGGCATCGATCACGCGCCGCAGGATCAGCGTGCCGTCGTCGGCCGCGAAGCCGGATTCATCCAGCCACGCCGTCAGCGCTGGCAGGCCATCGAGGCTGAATTCGACGGCGATTTCGGCACGCGCGGCACCGCTGCGCACCACCCCGCCTTCGGCGCGGTCGCCGAGCGCCAGCGCCAGCGCGTCGACCAGGATGGATTTGCCAGCACCGGTCTCGCCCGTCAGCACGGTCAGCCCGCGCTGGAAATCCAGCTCGACCGACTCGACCAGCAGGTAGTTGCGGATGGACAGATGAGCGAGCATGCGCGGTTAAGGCTTGTGAAGAAACCGTAGCGAGCGCAGCCAGGTCGGGGGCGGATGGAGTGCAGCAAGAGGATTGCGAGCACCGCCCAACATTGAGATGGCAAGCGCAGCAGGTTTATTCACAAGCCTAAAGCTTTTTTCCCCAGTGCAGCTTCTGCCTGAGGGTATCGTAGTAGCTGTAGGCGTGCGGATGCAGCAGGGTGATCGAGCGGCTGGCGCGGGTGATCCAGACGTGGTCGCCGCTCTGCAGGTCGAAGTGCATCTGGCCGTCGAAATGGGCGCGCGCATCGTCGGCATGAGTCAGGCTGATCTCGATGCGCGAATGGCCACCAACCACGATCGGCCGGGCGGACAGGGTGTGGGGACAGATCGGCACCAGCGCGATCGCCTCGAGCGTCGGATGGACGATCGGACCGCCTGCCGACAGCGCGTAGGCCGTGGTGCCGGTGGGCGTGGTGGCGACCAGGCCGTCGGCGCGCTGGCTGTAGACGAACTCGCCGTTGATCGCGATCTCGAGCTCGATGAGGCGGCCCGTCACGCCCTTGCCGACCACCACGTCGTTGAAAGCCGTGCCCTCGTAGACCGTCTGCCCGTTGCGGCGCACCTGGGCGTTGAGCAGGATGCGATCCTCGGCAACGTACTCGCCGCTGAGAATTTCGGCCACGGCATCGAACATCGCATCGACCGTGATGTCGGTCAGGAATCCCAGGCGGCCCTGGTTGATGCCGATCAGCGGCGCACCATACGGCGCCAGCGCGCGGGCAATCGACAGCATCGTGCCGTCGCCGCCGAGCACCACCACGGCGTCGCAATCGGTCGCCAGTTCGAACAGGTTGCGGGTGGGAAATTCGTCGATGCCGAGGTGTTCCGCGGTCTGGCTGGCCATCAATACCGCGTAGCCGCGATCGTGGAGAAAATGCGCGAGGGCGAGCACGGACTCCCCCATGCCCTGGTTTTCGTATTTGCCGACGAGGCCGACTGTCTGGAATGGCGCTTGCATGGAACGATTATAAAGGTTGGCGAGTCGGTATTCGGGCCGGAAAATCCTTCGGGTACATTTTTACCCTGATGCCGATTTGCGCCGGATTTGCCAGCCTTTCAGCCCCTAGCTGTGATGTTTCAATAGGTTGTTCACCCGGAAGGTTCTGGGAAACTGGAGTTCTCGACGCTTCAGTAACCCGAGGAACACAACCGGATGAACAGCCATAAGAATGCCAGAACCACTTACGAAGGGCGCAAATTGCTAATCGAGCGCATTGCTGTGATGGGATTGAAACCAGCCGCGTCGGCCGCCGGCATCAGCGTGCGCACTGCTCGCAAGTGGCACATGAGATTCAAGCAATTCAGGCTGGCCGGCTTGCTTGACCGCAGCTCCAGGCCTCACAAAACGCGCAGCACCGTCGATGCGACGCTTTCCCAACGGATCGTGCAGCTGCGCCGTGCGCGCATGCCCATGCGTACCATCGCTGCCGTCGTTGGGCGCAGCGTGGCAACGGTCAGTCGGGTGCTGGCGCAGCAGGGACTTTCCTGCCTCAAGGCACTCGATCCGGCTCGGCCGGTAGTGCGCTATGAGCGCGACGCGCCCGGTGAACTCCTGCACATGGACACCAAGAAGCTTGGCAGGATCGTGCGCCCCAGCCATCGCGTGACTGGCAACCGGCGCGACAGCGTCAATGGCGCAGGATGGGAGTTTGCCCATGTGGCCATCGACGACCATTCCAGAGCAAGCTTTGTGCAGATGTACGCAGACGAGCGCAAGGACTCGGCGGTGGCCTTCCTCAAGGCTGCGATTGCGCACTACGCGGCCCTTGGCGTGAAGATCAAGCGCCTACTGACCGACAACGGTAGCGCCTATCGTTCCCAGTTATTCGCCAGGACATGCCAGGCTCTGGGCATCAAGCACGCCTTCACGCGTCCGTACCGGCCACAAACCAACGGCAAGGCCGAACGTTTCATTCAAACCTGTTTGCGCGAATGGGCCTATGGCAGGGTCTGGAACAACAGTGCGGAACGCACTGCCTGGCTGCCGGCATTCCTGGCTTACTACAACGCGCGAAGGCCTCACTCGGCTCTCGGCTACAAACCTCCAGCTTCACGGCTTGCCGGGAACAACCTATTGCAACTCAACAGCTAGGGTGCCCGGCGCGATTAATGGGTTGGCTGGAGCGAGGTCGTCGATATGCCGCGGTGCGTCATCGGGGCGAGGGCGCCCATCCCACAGGTCAAGGCAGTGGCCAAGCGTGTTGTGGGAGCCGCGCCCCCGCGGCGATTACTGAGTTGGTTGTGGCGATGGTCGTCGATATGCCGCGGTGCGTAATCGGGGCGAGGCGCCCCTCCCACAGGTCGAGGCGGTGGTGAAGCGTACTGTGGGAGGATCGCCTCGAGCCGATGGCTCTCCAAAACAAACGCCCCGCACAGGGCGGGGCGTTCGGGTTCGACGGGCAGGTCTTTACCCGCGAGGGGTAGGCCGTGGTTGCAAGACGCCTAAGCGTCAACAACCACGCTCAGACGCAGCCGGTAGGCTTCGGGGTGCCGGCGTAGCGGCCGGCCTGCTTGGCGGGTCCGAAGGGGAACAGTTCGAAGAGGAATTTCTTGTCGCCCCATTCGTCACCGAACTCCTCTTTCAGGCCCTTCTGCAGAAAGCGCAGGTTGGGGGCGGTGCCGTTCTGCGCGAACTGGTCGCGCATGTAATTGATGACTTTCCAGTGGTTCTCGCCCAGCTCCAGGTTGTCTTCCTTGGCCAGTTCGATGGCGAGCTCCTCGGACCAGTCTTCCAGATTGACCAGATAGCCTTCGGGGTCGGTTTCTACGATTTTGCCGTTGATTTCGCGTTCCATGATGCAGTCCTTGCTTGATTGAAAAAATGCGATGGCCGAACCTTAAAATAACCGAGTGAATTAGTCAACTACTCTTTCAGGGTTATTTCGGCTCGGCTTTCGTCAAGGCAGGGCGAAGGCGAGGACGACAGGCATGACGGCGAGTGCCGAGAGGTTGCCGAGCAGTACGATCGACGCTACGCGCTGGGGTTCCTGGCGGTACTGATCGGCCATCAGGTAGTTCAGCACCGCCGGCGGCAGCGCGCCGAACACCAGCAGGATCGATTGCTGCAGCGGATCGAGGTCGAGCAAGGGCGTGAGCAGCAGCACCATGACGATACCGGTAGCGGGCGAGACGATGCCGCTGGCGAGGCCGATGTGCCAGTCCTTGAAGGTCACCTGGTTGAGGCGCACGCCGAGCGCGAACAGCAGCATCGGAATCGAGGCGTCGCCGAGCATCTTGATCGCGGTGTAGAGCGGGTCGGGC
>JBAPWR010000134.1:0-2296 GCA_049283775.1 Thiobacillus sp. | reverse complement strand
CTCCCGCACCGGGCTCGAACTGTATCTCGCGGAATTCCGGCGGCTGTTCGACTCGACGAACCCCGCGCCCTATCGCAAGCGCGACCTCGACCCCGAGGCAACCGCCTGCATCATCGACCGGGTGCGGGAAGCGCCATCCGGCCGGGCGCTGGAGATCGTTCTCTGCGAATCGTGGCCGATCCTTGCCGAAGCCCAGCGCTACGACCGCCCGGGCGTGATGGACGTGCGGGTGCCCGGAACCGGCGCGACGGTGGCCGCATGAGCCTGCCCGCCTCCGCCCCGCCGAAACCCGGCCTGAACTCGACGCCGCGCACTGCGCTGGGGCGCGGCGTGGCGTTCTTCGCACTCTGGATGGTGCTGATGCAAAGCACCAAGCCGGCCGATCTCGCGGTCGGTGCATTCGCCACTTTCGCTGCAACCTGGCTCAGCCTGCACCTGCTCGCGCCCGCGGCCGGACACCTGAAAATCCACCGCCTGCTCGCGTACCTGCCGCACTTCCTGTGGGAGTCGACGCGGGCCGGGATCGACGTCGCCCGCCGCGCATTCTCGCCGCGCTTGCCGTTGCGCACCGGTTTCGTCGACTGTCCGCTCGATCTTCCGCCCGGTCTGGCGCGCAATACCTTCGCCACCATAACCAGTCTCACGCCGGGCACGGTATCGGCCGATGCGACCGAGGACACCCTGATCTATCACGTCCTCGACAGCGGCGAGCCGGTGGCTGAGGCGCTGCGAGAAGAGGAGCGCCGGCTCGCCAGGGCGCTGATCGCGGGGCAACGCCATGACTGAGTTCCTCCTCGGCGCAGCGATCTTCGTGCTGGCGATGGTCGCGCTCGGACTCGTTCGCATCCTGCGCGGACCGGGCGACGCCGATCGCATGATGGCCGCACAACTGCTCGGCACCGGCGGCATCGCAAGCCTGCTCCTGGCGGGCAGCGCAACCGGCGAGGCGGCGACGATCGATGTCGCGCTGACGCTGGCCTTGCTGGCCGCGTTCGCCAGCTTCGCTTTCGTCAAGGCGCAATCGGCGCCAGCGCTGGACGACACCGTGCAGGAGGACGACAGATGAGCTTTGTCCTCGACCTGTGGACGGTGCTGGCGGTCACCGCCGGCGCCATCCTTTTTCTCGCCGGTACCACCGGACTGCTGCGCTTTCCCGATGCGTACGCGCGGCTGCATGCGCTGACCAAGGCCGACAATCTCGGACTGGGGCTGGTGGTGCTCGGCCTGCTGCCTCAGGTCGACAGCGTATCCGCCGGACTCAAGCTGCTGTGCATCTGGGCACTGGTCATGCTGTCCGGTGCCACGGCCTCGCAATTGATCGCACGCGTTCTGCTGCGCCGCGATACGCACTCATGATCGACGCGCTGAACATCGGTCTGGCGGCACTGCTCCTCGGCCTCGCCCTCTGGACCATCCTCGCACGCGAGGCCGTCGCCGCCGTTGCCGGCTTCATTGCCTACGGCCTGCTGCTGACCCTGGTCTGGGTGCTGCTGCACGGCATCGACGTCGCGCTCACCGAAGCCGCCATCGGCGGCGGTCTCACCGGCGCGCTGCTGATCGGCGCCGCTTCGCGCCTGCGCGGCAGCGAGGCCGCCGCCCGCGCCGAACGTCCGGGTTCGCCGACCCACTGGCTAGCCGCGGGCGTCTCTGTCGCCGTCACCGCCGCACTCGCGGTCGGCGTACTTGTCCTGCCCGTCCCCGCTCCCACGCTCGCACCCGACGTCGCCGCCCACATCGGCGTCACCGGGGTCGGCAACCCGATCACCGCGGTGCTGCTGGCGTTCCGGGCGATGGACACCCTGCTCGAAGCCATCGTGCTGCTGTTCGCGCTGATTGGCGTCTGGTCGCTGGCGCCAGACCGTTTCTGGGGCGGCCGCCCGGGGCTGCGCCTGCGCGCCGATCCGAACGGCATACTGGCCTACGTGGCGCGCGTGCTGCCGCCGATCGGCGTCATCGCCGGGATCTATATCTTCTGGGTCGGGGCCGACCATCCAGGCGGCAAGTTCCAGGGCGCCACCCTCATGGCGGCGATGTGGCTGCTGGTGATGATGGCAGGGCTCGCCGATGCGCCGCCGATCAGCCGCACGTGGCTGCGCATCCTGCTGGTAGCGGGACCGCTGGCATTCATCGCGATTGGCGTGGTCGGCGTAATGAAGGCGGACGCCTTTCTCGCCTATCCGGCAGACATCGCGAAACCGCTGATCCTGGTCATCGAATTCGCGCTGATGCCGACACTCACCCTGATCCTCGGCCTGATGCTGGTGGGTGCGCCGCAGCGGGGTCCGCTGCCTTGAGC
>JBAPWR010000133.1:0-2921 GCA_049283775.1 Thiobacillus sp. | reverse complement strand
GAGCCGACGTAGAGCGGCCGCGGGAAGGTGCGGCGTCGCATGTGATTGCAATTTGAAAGATTGCGCAGCGCGCCGCTGATCCTGCAATTGTCATCAGCCCGGGCAGATTCGATAAGCCATTGAAAACAAGAGATATTCAAATATGGCACGCAAAATGCTTAATGGGAGTGTCGACAAGACGGATGCAAAACCTAAAACCATGCAATTGACTGTCCTCTCCTTTGCGATCGCGCTTGCGCTGGCGTTGTCTGCAGCAAGTGTCGACGCGGTGGCATCAGACAAGCCGCGCCTGAAGTTCCGCAGCAAGGGACCGGTGTGTTCCTGTACGTCGGGGATGAGCGAGGCGGATATCAGCAAGGCCATGGCAGAACGGTTTGCAAAATCAGAAGGCGCGCAGCTGGATACGCTGGACGCGCGTCCCGAAACTCGTGACGAGCAAAAAGGAGGGGTAGATGAAGCGCAACCAAGGTAAGGGTGGTCTGTTGGGGAGGATCTGGCGCGGTGGCGTCATGCTGTCGATTTTGGGACTGGGCTTCGCACTGGTTTCCGGTCTGGGCGCGAGGCATGCCGAGCAGGCGGAGGCCGTGGCAGCCGAGGGCTGGGGTACCGAGGCGACGATGGTGCTGGCGGAGAACGCGTCCCGGTTCTCGCCGATTTCTCTTGCCAATGCCTGCGGCCTGGGCGCATCCAGCTGCTTCAAGTGCCACAACGGCAAGCGCGCTGCCGCGCCTGGCACTGACCCGGCAAAATCACCCTGGCACGCGGATCACGCCAAGGTCAACAATTCCTGCGTTGGCTGCCACAAGGGCAACGCTCGCATCATGAAGCAGGAGACCGCACACGCGAAGATGGTTGCCAAGCCTCGCGACAACACATCCGAATCGTGTGGCGGTTGCCACAAGGGAGACCTTGCCAAGGTGCAGGGCGCATATAAAGCCACCGCAGGAGCGAACTGAAAATGAAAAAGCTTTCCAACTTTAGTCGTGCCCGTCTGCCCCGCGCATGTGCTGTGGGGATTTTTGCCGGTCTGGTGCCGTTCGCCGCCCATGCTGGTCCGACCATCGAATTTGGCGACCAGGGCTCGTTGACCTTCACCTACGCCCTGCAGGCGTGGGCGCAGAACAAGAGCTTCACATCAACGACCGACAACAGCTCTTCGACCGATTTCTTCCTGCGGCGCAACCGCCTGACCTTCGCCGGTCAGTACAACGACTACATCGGTTTTTACGCACAGCTCGAGGCGGGTAACGACAGCAAGCTCGGCGAGGACAACAGGAGCGTCTATTACCGCGATGCCTATGTGACCTTCGATTATCGCGATGACTTTCGCTTCATCGTCGGCCGTTTCAAGAACACCTTCTCCCGCGAGAATCTCGAGGCCTGCCTGGAGCCGCTGACCATGGATCGCGCCGAGGTGCTGTCCTATACGCCATTCGCCGGCAGCCGGGACACCGGTGTCGCAATGTGGGGCAACCTGATGGACGCCAAACTGCAGTATCGCGTCATGGTTGCCGACGGCCGCGATGACGAGGACGCCGCAAAGGACAACGTGCGCATGACCGGTCGCGTGCACTACAGCTTCTGGGAGCCGGAATACGACTATGGCTACCTGGGAACCTACCTGGGTACGCGCAAGGTGCTGACGATCGGCGCGGCCTACGATTACCAGCCTGACGTGGCCTATGCCAACTTTCCTTCGCGTACCGACATCCAGGACTACTCGGCATGGACGGTCGATGCCTTCATGGAATACCCGACGGCGAGCGGTGTCTACACCCTGTCCGGGGCATACTTCGACTACGATACCGGCAACGCCTTCAACAAGTCGCCCGACCCGTCATTGCCGATCAACAGCACCCTGGAAGGCTACTACGTCAAAGGTGGCTACATGCTCCCGAACAAGCTTGGCCCGGGTCGCCTGCAATTCTTCGGCCGCTACGAGAACTCGGATTACGGCGCGACGGTCGCAACCACCGAGTACTATGACCAGACTTGGGCCAGTGTCGGCGCACACTACTACTTCGACGGACAGAGACTGAAGGTCAGCTTCGAGTATGCGGACATCTCGTTCGATACCGAGCATCCCACCAACCCGGCTTTGCAAGATTATAATCAGGCCACTTTGGGCTTGCAGTTCATCTTCTGATCGACTCCGGTTGCATGGTACGCACGGCCGCCCGGTAACTGGCGGCCGTGTCGTTTCCGTGATCTTTCCATCCTGCATGTGACGAGGTATCGCCATCAAATCGCTGAGCATTCGGGAAACAGCTAGTCGGCGCGTTTCCATTCCGAACCTCCCCGGCCGTCTGATCCCGGTCGCATTGGCATTGTCGGTGGGCGTCTTGTATGCCTCCTTCGGCCGGCTCTGGCACGAGTCGCACTTGTTCTGGTTTTCCGGTGCGGTCCTGGCCGGTCTGTTCAGCTACCTCGCTGCACGCCTGGTGGCCGAACTGGCCGCGCTGCGGCGGCTTGAGATGGGGATTTTGAGGGCACGTGAAGGCTTGCTCGAGCCGACGCCTGTCGAACCGTACACATGGACCAGCGTGGGACGTCTCATCCCGGAGTACAACACCACGATCGCCACCTTGCGGCTGATGTTCCAGACCGTCGAGGAGTGTCAGGGACGCTTTCTCAACGAGCGCAATCGCAGCAACACCATTCTGCAGAGCCTGCCTGGTGCGCTGCTGAGCCTGGCCGATGACCTGCGGGTCACCATCGCCAACCGTCAGGCGGATGCGTTGTTCGACGTCGAGCCGGGCCAGTTGATCGGTGCCAATCTGTTCGAATTGCTCGATCTCAACGAACGTGACCGTGAACTGCTGCGTGACGCCTTTCTCTACAAGCATGTGATCCGCAACCAGGAGATCGCCCTCAACGTCGCTGGCAACAAGCGCTTCTTTTCGCTCAACCTCGCCTTTTAC
>JBAPWR010000132.1:0-3860 GCA_049283775.1 Thiobacillus sp. | reverse complement strand
AAGGGCGCCTCGGAAATGGCCGCGCGGGCAAGCGCGCTGGGCGAGTATTTCGAGCGGCTGTCGACCAATTACTTCTGGACCCATTTCTATCTGGGCGAGTCGATCGCCAGCCGTGGCTACGTCCACCATCCCGACGAGCGCTGGCTTGTTGCGGAGAGCGACGCGTGGCCGGAAGCCCTGCTCACCCCCGAACTGCACGACCTCTACAACCCCGTTGCTAGCGTGCGCGCTGACCAGCTGATCGATCTGAATTCCGGCAATACTGAACGCGGCATCTGCGCCATCCCCTACCAGCGCTTGCGTGATGGCGAGACGGTGTATTTCCCGGTCAACCTGATCGGCAATCTCTACGTCAGCAACGGCATGTCGGCCGGCAACACGCTGAAGGAGGCACGCACCCAGGCGCTGGCGGAAATCTTCGAGCGCCACATCAAGTTCCGCATCATCGAGGAAGGCCTGTGCCTGCCCGACGTGCCCGAGGACGTGATCAACCGCTACCCGCGCATTGCCGCCGGCATCCGCGGCCTGCGCCAAGCCGGCTTCGGCATCCTGGTGAAGGACGCCTCGCTGGGCGGCCGCTACCCGGTGATGAACGTCACGCTGCTGCACCCCGACGACCAGGGCTGCTTCGCCAGCTTCGGCGCGCACCCGCGCTTCGAGGTCGCGCTGGAGCGCGCGCTGACCGAGTTGCTGCAGGGTCGTGCGCTCGACTCGCTGGCTGGCTTTCCCGCCCCCGGCTTCGACCCGACCGAAATCGCCGATCCGCAGAACCTGGAAATCCACTTCGTCGATTCCAGTGGCGTGATCAGCTGGCAGTTCCTGCGCGACACGCCCGACTTCGAATTCGTCGACTGGAATTTTGGCACCACCACCGAAGAGGATTACCAGTGGTCGGTCGACGCCTTGCACGCCGAAGGGCGTGAACTCTACATCGCCGACTTCACCCATCTCGGCGTCTACGCCTGCCGCATTCTGGTGCCGGGCGTGTCCGAAATTTATCCTGTTGAAGAACTCGAATTCGAGAACAACAGCGTCGGCAACCTGATCCGCCCGGCGCTCGCGCGGCTGCCGGACCTCACCGACGACGAATGCGCCGAGTTACTGGACTTGATGGTCGAACTCGAACTGGCCGACGACCGGCTGGTGACGGTGCTGATCGGCCTCGCCCCGGATGCCGATTCGCCGTGGACCGACATCCGCGTCGGCGAGATCAAGCTGCTGCTCGCGCTTGCGCTGGGCGACGACGAGGCCATCCGCGAAGGCTGCAGCTGGATCGCCCAGTACGGGCAGCGCAGCGAAGCGCGCCTCAAGGTCTACCGCTGTATCGCCGACCTCGTCCAGCTCGAGGACCCCAGCCCGTTCGAGCCGGCGCTGGCCCTGATGTATGGACGCGAGACACTGGAAAAGGCGTTCGCGCTGTTCAATCAGGACGAACGCTTTTTCGGATTGACCAAACTCGGCAGCGACTTCGAGGGCAGCGCGATCCACCAGCGTCTGCTGGAGGCGTATCGCAAGGTACGCGGCTAGCACGCTCGGATGAAAATTCCCAATAGACTCGAGCCCCTGCTCGAAGACGGCCTGATCGACGGCGTCGTGCGCCAGTTGATGAGCGGCAAGGAAGCCATGGTCTTCGTCGTCCGCTGCGGCGATGACATCCGCTGCGCCAAGATCTACAAGGAAGCCAACAAGCGCAGCTTTCGTCAGGCGGTCGATTACACCGAAAACCGCAAGACCAAAAACAGCCGCCAGGCCCGCGCCATGGCCAAGGGCACGAAATACGGCCGCGAGATGCAGGAAGCCGCCTGGCAGAGCGCCGAAGTCGATGCGCTGTATCGGCTGGCCGCCGCCGGCGTGCGCGTGCCCCGGCCATACAACTTCCACGAAGGCGTGCTGCTGATGGAACTGGTGGTCGACGCCGACGGAAATGCCGCGCCGAGGCTCAACGATATGTCATTCAGCGAAGACGAAGCCCTCGCCCACCATCGCGCATTGATCGGGGAAGTGGTGCGCATGCTGTGCGCCGGCATCGTCCACGGCGACTTGTCCGAATTCAATATCCTCGTCAGCGCCGACGGCCCGGTGATCATCGACCTGCCGCAAGCGGTCGACGCGGCCGGCAACAACCACGCCCAAGCCATGCTGGCGCGCGACGTGAATAATCTGAGAACCTACTTCGGCCAGTTCGCGCCGGTGCTGTTGGCAACGCAGTACGCCGAGGAAATCTGGGTGCTGTATGAACACGGCAAGCTCAATCCCGACGTCGAGCTCACGGGTCGGTTCGAAGATGAAAAACCGCCGGTCGATCTGGAGGGGGTGATGCGGGAGATTGAGGACGCGCGGGAGGAAGAAGCTGCGCGTTTGTTGCGTTTGCAGGAGTTGGCGTAACGTCTGCGCTCAACGCAGGGAAAGCGATTCAATCGCTCCGCTGCCGCACCGTTTCGTACAGACAAAGCGCCGCTGACACGGAGACGTTGAGACTCTCCACCGTGCCGCCGATCGGAATGCGCGCGACTTGATCGCAGCTCTGCTTGACGAGGCGGCGAATGCCCGCGCCCTCTGCACCGAGCACCCAGGCGATGCCGGTCCTGGCATCGATGCCGGACAGGGGCTGGTCGCCGTCCATGTCGGCAGCTATGACCCAGATGTTGTGTTCCTTCAGGTCTTCAATCGTGCGCGCGAGATTGGTGACCATGATGTAGGGCACGGTCTCGGCGGCGCCGGAAGCGACTTTTTCCACCGTGGCGTTGATGCCGACGGCGTTGTCCTTCGGTGCGATGACGGCGTGCACGCCGAAGGCGTCGGCCGAGCGCAGGATGGCGCCGAGGTTGTGCGGGTCGGTAACGCCATCGAGGATGACCAGCAACGGCGGTTCCTGGATGTTTTCCAGCACCTCGTCGAGCGAATGCGTGAGCGCAACCGGCTTGACGCGGGCGACCACCCCCTGGTGCTTGGCGGCCTTGCCGACCAGCCGCGTCAGCCGGTCGGCCTCGACCTGCGCCAGCTTGACGCCATTGTCCCTGGCCTGATGCACCAGGTCGCGCGCACGCGCGTCGCGCCGCGTCAGGTCGAGGTAGATTTCGTAGATGCCCGCGGGGTCCTGGCGCAGGCGCGCCAGGACAGGGTGAAAGCCATAAATGAGCTTTTCTGCGGCGTGCTTGTCGCCGGCCTTCTCGCTCATTTCCTCTTGACGCCTGATCTGGATTTGGATGACTTCTTCTTCGGCGCCTCGGTATCGACCACTGCACCGAAATCCTCTACCAGGCTGAAGTCGATCTTGCTGGTTTCGATATCGGCGCGCATCACCTTGATGCGCACGCGGTCGCCGAGGCGATAGCGCTTGCCGGTACGCTCACCCAGCATCCAGTGCTTGGCCTGGTCGTAGTGGAAGTAGTCCTGGCCGAGCTCGGAGACGTGGACCAGGCCTTCGATGAAGATGTCGTCCAGCGCGACGAAGATGCCGAAGCTGGTGACCGCGCTGACCGTACCATCGTATTCGTCGCCGATGCGATCGCGCATGAAATAGGTCTTCAGCCAGGCGTCGACGTCGCGGGTGGCGTCGTCGGCGCGGCGCTCGGTCTGGGAGCAATGCACGCCGATTTCGGCAAGGCCCTTGGCAGGCAGCTTTTCACCGTTCAGCACCGCCTTGATGCCGCGATGCACCAGCAGGTCGGGATAACGGCGGATCGGCGAGGTGAAGTGAGTGTACGCCTCGTAGGCCAGGCCGAAGTGGCCCTTGTTGTCCGGGCTGTAGACCGCCTGTCTGAGCGAGCGCAGCATCACGGTCTGCAACAGGCCATGATCGGGACGATCCTTGATCTTCTCCAGCAGCGCGGCGTAGTCCTTGGCATGCGGCTTGTCTC
>JBAPWR010000131.1:0-2864 GCA_049283775.1 Thiobacillus sp. | reverse complement strand
CAACGAGGGCAGCTATGAGTTTCAGGCGCGCGAGCTGACCGATCAGGGGCCGGACTGGTCGGTGATCAGGGGAGACGATCTGCTGCGCCCGCGTCAATTGCCGAATGGCATGACGATTCGCAGCATCCGCATGGATGGACGGCTCCTGGAGTTCGGGCAAAGGGTCGCCCTGGGCCGCTGGGCGACGCACGAGCTTTCCGTGGAGCTCGCCCTGGGCGAGGATCGCGTCAGCGTCACAGGCAGGTCCGGCCGCTTCGCTTCCGAGCTGATGAAGGAGGGTACATGAGACAGGCTGCCCGCGGCTTCAGCCTGCTGGAAATGCTGGTCGCCCTGGCCATCGTCGCAATCGGCCTGACCGCTGCGCTGCGTGCTTCGGGAGTGGGCATCGAAGGGGTGGGCGAATATCGCAACCACATGCTGGCGTTGTGGCTTGCGCAGAATATCGTGGCGGAGCGAACCGCCCGGGGCGATTGGCCCACTCCCGGCACGACGACCTCGGAAGAACTGTATGCCAACCATCGATTCGTGGTTCGCCAGGAAATCAAGCCGACGCCGAATCGGCGCTTCAGGCGCCTCGAGGTTTTCGTCGCCGACCGCGAGGAGCCGGCGAGAACGCTGCAGCATAGTGTCGCGTTCCTGATTTCGCCGCGATGAGAGGCGAGCGTGGATTCACCCTGATGGAAGTGCTGGTGGCGATGGTGTTGTTGAGCCTGTTTGCCGTGGTGGCCTACCGGGCACTGGATGCGGTGCTCAATATCCAGCGTCAGGCCGTCGTGAAAATGGACAGGTTGAACGAGCTGGCGGCTGCCTTTGCAATTATCGACAAGGATCTGACCAATGCCACGACGCGTGTCGATCCGAGGATTCCGGGCGATGGCGGGTTGCGTGCCTTGATCAGAGAGGATGGCGCCGCCCAGTTCGATCTGTTGCGTCTGCATCCGGAAGATGCAGAGGATGGTCTGCAAAGGACAGGCTACCGATGCGCGGGAGAAACGCTCAGTCGCCTGGTCTGGCAGGACGTCAACAACCCGTTCGACACCCCGCAGGAATCCATCCTGGTCGACGGGCTTGGCTCCTGCACATTCAAGTACATGAGCAGCGGCGGGCAGTGGCTGGGCGTGTGGCAAGCGCAAACGGGGAGTCTGCTTCCGCGTGCGGTCGAACTCAATGTCACCGAATCGGACGGCACCCCGATTCGACGGGTATTCGCGGTTCAATGATCATTTTCCAGGCCGAGGCCATCCATCACTGATGAAACGCGAGCGCATGACCTACCCGGGACGTCGAGCCTTTGCCCAGCGGCAGCGCGGTGCGGCGGTGCTGGTCGCCATGCTGGTGGTCGCCATCGCCGCCCTGGCAGCCAGCAGTTTCATGTTCCGTTCGCAGGTGGAATGGCGCCGCTTCGAAAACCTCAGCCGCATGGACCAGGCGCAATGGGTTTTGCGCGCTGCGCAACAATGGGGTGCCACCGTGCTGCTGGATGATGCGCGCAACAGCAGCGTGGACCACCGTGGTGAGGCATGGGCGACGAGATTGCCCCCCGTCGAGGCAGAAAATTATCGGATATCGGGCCTGATGGAAGACCAGGAGGGGCGGTTCAATCTGAACAACCTCGTGGCGAATGGCGAGATCGACAAGCAGCAACTTGCGATCTTCGTTCGCCTGCTGAGCGCCCTGCGCTTGCCGGAAAGCCTGGCCGTGGCGGTGGCGGACTGGATCGACGCCGATGATCTCCCGTTCAATGCCGACAGCGTCGATTCGCCGTATTACGCCACGCTTCAGGTGCCATACCGGGCCACCAATCAGACCCTGATCAATCTCAACGAATTGCTGCGCGTGAGGGGTATGGACCGCGATATCCTCGCCATGTTGCGGCCCTTCGTCACGGTTCTCCCCAGCCGCACGCCGATCAACGTCAACACCGCCAGCCCCGAGGTCCTGGTCGCGCTGGTGCCGGGGCTGTCCTCCGAGGAGGCCTATAGCATGGTCGCCAAACGCGAACGCACTTATTACCGTAATATCACCGACTTTCAACAGGCCTTGCCGAGCGGGACGACGGCGCCGGCAAGCGGGATATCCGTAAGCAGCCAGTATTTTCTGGTGCAGGCGCGTGCCAGCAGTGAACGCTTGTCCATTGGCAACCAGGCCTTGTACCGTCGGGTAGGAGCAGCCTTGCCGAACCTCATTTGGAGAGCCGATTTATGAGTGAACTCCGCCTCTACCTGCGGCGAGACACTTTTTCGGAGGGCGCGGACTGCGCCTGGGCACTGCTGGATGACCGCGGACATCTGCAAAGCAGCGGCAACCAGTTGGTGGATCTGCCCCGCGCACGACACTGTCGCCTGGTCCTGGCCGGCGATCTTGTCCTCACCCTGAAGCTGCCCCTGCCGGATCTGCCCGAGCGTCGATTGGCCCCCTTGCTGCGCACCGCTGCCGAGGGAGCGACCCTGGTCGAGGCGGACACGATCCACGCTGTCCTGATGGAGCGCGCCGCCGATGGCGAGGCCATTGTCGCGGTCGTCGAGGACGCCTGGCTGAGCCGTGTCCTTGCCAGGCTTGCCGCACTCGGCCTGCATCCCGAGAGCGCGCTGCCGGAATATCTGCTTCTGCCCTGGACGCCGGGCAACTGGTCGGTCTGCTGGCGCAGCAGCAACCTGCTGGCGAGATTCGCCAAGTGCGAGGGAATGTCGCTCGACGAGGGTGAACCGCCGGTCGGTCTGGTTCTGGCGCTTGCCCAGCGGGGACGTCCCGAGGCGGTGAAAATACATCTGCTGGAAAACACCGGTTCACCCGACTGGGAGCGCTGGCGCGCGGCCCTGGGAACGACGGTGGAGGCTGCCGGATCGTGGGAGTGGCGCACCGCC
>JBAPWR010000130.1:0-3727 GCA_049283775.1 Thiobacillus sp. | reverse complement strand
CCCTCGAATCCGACGCAGTCGGTACGGCCGGGGACCGCCTGTTTTTCGACGAGGAATGCTTCCTGCGCGGCACCAGCGGACGTTTCCAGATCGACACCCTGATCCCCGTGTCAGGCATCGGCGTGATCGCCGGTGTCGCCGAGGATGGCAGCACGCTGCGCGATGCGCAAAGCGACATCGAGGCCCTGCGCAGCCGCATCAAGTACCTGTGAACCGCAAGGAGGACAGAAGCATGATCACAGTCTGGCAAAACAATTTGCTCGCCGCGCTGGCCCTGCTCGGCGCCGGCCTCGAGGGCGTCGGCCTGGAACTGGACTGATGCAGGCCGCCCACGGCATCGAGTTTGCGGAATACGCGATCGACATCCGCCCAGCGCATGCGGATGACCTGGCGGCACTGAATGGCGTGGTCGAACGTGCCTTCATGACCTGGCCGCTGCCCGATCGCGTCAAGCGCCTGAGTCTGCCCAGCTACCGCTATCACAAACACGATCTGCAGCACCTGCAGGTCGTCGTGGCGCAGGATGGTCGGCGCAACATCGTCGGCGTCGCCGCCTGGGAAGCAGCCAATCCGCGTGACCTACCAAGCGGCCAGCGTGGCCTGTTGCTGCACGGGCTCTACGTCGACCCGCCGCACATGCACCACGGCATCGGCAGCCGCCTGCTCGACGCGGCCCTGGCAGCGGCTCGGCAACAGGCTTACGACGGCCTGCTAGTCAAGGCCAAGGCCGAGGCCGGCGGCTTTTTCGCAGGGCGCGGGATGACGCTGCTGCCGGTCGTCGATCCCGAGCGCGACTACCCGCATCGCTACTGGCAGCCGACCGGCCCGTGAGCGCCTTGATCGACCGAGGCAAGACGAAAGCATGGAACTGGCACAAAACGAACCGGCCGTCAGTTGGCGCGCGACCTGGCGCGCCCAGGCGCACGCCCACCCTTACAGCACTGCCGGAATGGCCCTGGCGCTGGCGGTCGTCGCCTGGCTGCTGATGATGAGCATCTGGCGCGTAACTGCCGGGGAAGCTGACGCCGCCTTGCGGCTGGGGCTGCTGGGCGGCTTCGCCGGCTTTGCCGCAACCGCCATCGGCGCCCTGCCCGCCCTGTTCATGCGCCGCCTGTCCAATCGCACCGAGGACACCATGCTCGGCCTGGCGGCGGGCATGATGCTGGCCGCCAGCTCCTTCTCGCTCATCCTGCCGGGTCTTGCCGCCGGCGAGACCCTCACCGGTCATTCCGCCCTCGGCGCCCTCACCGTGGTGGTCGGGCTGGGCCTGGGCGTGCTGCTGATGCTCGGGCTCGACCAGTTCACCCCGCACGAGCACGAGCATGGCGGCCCCTGCGGCGCTGGCTGCGGGCGCGTCAGCCGGGTGTGGCTGTTCGTCTTCGCCATCGCGCTGCATAACCTGCCGGAGGGCATGGCGATCGGCGTGTCGTTTGCGCAGGGCGACTTGAGCGTCGGCCTGCCGCTCACTTCCGCCATCGCCATCCAGGACATTCCCGAGGGGCTGGCAGTCGCCATGGCACTGAAAGCCGCCGGTCTGAGCCCGTGGCGCGCGGTATCGGTGGCGGCCTTGAGCGGTTTGATGGAGCCGGTCGGTGCGCTGCTCGGGGTCGGGCTGGCGAGCGGGCTGGCGCTGGCCTATCCAATCGGCCTCGGCCTCGCGGCCGGGGCGATGATCTTCGTGGTGAGCCATGAGGTGATCCCGGAAACCCATTGCAATGGCCACCAGACACCGGCGACGCTGGGCCTGATGGCGGGCTTCGCAGTGATGATGGTGCTGGATACCACCCTGGGCTGAATTGGGTCAGCGCAGCGCTCCGGCTGGCTGCCGGGCTGCTTCGGCTGCAGGCTGAGGCGGACCTTCCAGCGCGAGCGCATAGATTCGCTGCAGATCGTCTTCGCTGATGTCGACGAAGGTATCGAGCTGGGAAAGCGCGTAGACCAGACTGTCGTGCGGGATCATGACTTTTTCGGCAGACCTGGCGACAGCCTGGGTGCGTTGATGCCAGCTTTGCGGGTAACGCCGCCAGGCGAACGGATAGTTGAACAGCACCGCCACCGTCACCAGCACAACGACATTCAGCAGCACCGGGCTCAACAGATAGCCATAACCGAGCCCATGCACGGCTTCCCCGCCGAGGACGGCATACAGCGCGGTGGCGCCGCCCGGCGGATGCAGGCAGCGCAGGCCGTACATGGCGGCAATCGACAGCGCCACCGCGAGCGAAGCCGCCAGCATCGGCTCATACCCCAACCAGCGCGCGCAGCTCACCCCGATCAGCGCCGAAACCAGATGACCGCCCAGTAACGGCCACGGCTGCGACAGGGCCGCGTGCGGAGCGGCGAACAGCAGAACAGCGGAAGCACCCATGGAGGCGATGGCCAGCACGCCGCCATGTCCGTCGAGCCAGAAATGGCCGACCCAAAGCACGGCGAGTATGCCGACCAGGCCACCGGCGGCGGAAATCCAGTGCTCGCGCTCCGAAACCGAATAAGCCAGCCTGCGCACCATCAGCGGCCCCCATCAGGCCGGGAGTGACGGAAGCAGAAAACTGTCGGCAGCCAGGGGGCATCACCCAAGGCCAGCACCCTCAACCCGTGCTCCAGGCGCGCGGCCGCCGCATGCCGGCGATCTTGCAGGCCTGCTTGACGTAGCCGTAGGGGAACAGTTCGAACAGCCTCTTCTGCGCATCCCTGCCCATGCGTTCGGCGAGGTGCTTGATGACGAAACGTGCGTCGGCCGCCACCTGATGCTCGTCGTAGTAGTCGCGCATGAAGCGGATGGCATCCCAGTGGTCGTCGTTGAGCTGGATGTTTTCGTCGCGGGCGAGGACCCGCGCCACCTCCTCATTCCAGTCGCCGGGCTCGACCAGATAACCTTCGGCGTCACGCTCGGGCATCAGAATTGAAGGATCAGTTGCTTGGTTCATGACAGGCTCCTTGTTAGGGGATGAACCCAGTTTAGGGATTTCTTATATATCCATCCAACGATTAATTTTGCTTTCTAATATCGAATATTTCGATATATAAAACCGCCATGGACACCGAACTCGCCCGAACCTTCCTGACGGTGGCGGCTACCGGCAACTTCGTCGCCGCCGCCAGCCGCCTGCATGTCACCCAGTCGACCGTGAGCGCGCGCATCCACACCCTGGAAACCACGCTCGGCGCGCGCCTGTTCCAGCGCGGCCGAAACGGCGCCGAACTGACGGCGGCTGGCAAGCGCTTCCTGCGCCACGCCAAACACCTGGTGCGCACCGTCGAACAGGCACGTCACGACGTCGGCCTGCCACAGGGATTCCGTGATGTGCTCACCGTGAGCGGCCGCATTGCGCTGTGGGAAGGGTTTTTGCCGCATTGGGTGGCATGGATGCGCGAAGCGGCACCGGATGTGTCGCTGCGGCTGGAAATCGGCTTCGAGGCCGACATCATGCAGGGGCTGATCGAGGGAACGGTAGACATCGGCGTGATGTACACGCCGACCTCGCGCGCCGGGCTCACGGTCGAACCGCTGTTCGACGAAACCCTGCTGCTGGTGACCAGCGACCTCGCGCACGGCTGGCCCGATGCGGGCTACATCCACATCGACTGGGGCCCGGAATTCCACGCCCAGTTCAGTGACCATTTCCCCGACGAACCCCCGCCCGCCCTAGTCGCCAACATCGGCTGGCTCGGCGTGCAGCAACTGCTCACCTACGGCGGCAGCGGCTACTTTCCGCTGCGTCTGGTG
>JBAPWR010000129.1:0-1840 GCA_049283775.1 Thiobacillus sp. | reverse complement strand
CCAGACGCTTTTCCGCTTCGGCCCAGGCGGCATCGCCAGCGGCCACCACCTGGCCGTTCTCCTTGACTTCCTTGAGGTGGCCGTAGAAGTTGCCCCATTCGCGGCGCTCGACGGCAAGCAGATCCTCCGGGTAGCTGAACTCGCCCAGCATCGGCGCCGGATACCACTTGAAATCGACGCCGGTGAGGTCCTTGTTGCCGAGCTTGATCAGATAACGGCTAGTGTACAGGTCCTCGCTATCGATGTCGTAGCCTTGTTCGCGCAGGCGCACGACCGAGACTTCCTCCTTCTCGCGGATCTCGCCGATCAGGCGCATGCTGCTGCCGCTGCGATCCTGATAGGTGACCTCGGCGACCGGCTTGGGCCAGAAATGGGTCAGGCCGCGCGCGGCGGTAAGCCACACCACCGCATACACCATGATCAACGACAGGGCGACTGCGCCGGCAGTCGTCCAGACCCAGGGTTCTCCGCTCTTGTACCAGTTGCGCATCGGGTTCTTTCCTAAACCTTGAAACCGCAGTTGGACGCACCCGATGGTGCGTCTGATCGTGTGTTTGCCGCGAAGCAACGACGCCACAGGCCGAGGCCTGCAAGGAGGCGCGACAAAGGCAGGCGCGCGAGCAGGCGTGCCAGCGGGTGCGTAGCGAACTCACCCAAACGGCGATGGCGAGCCAATATTGCAATTTCAGTGTTCATGGGATTCTCGCAAGGGCATCGAGCAGTCAACTGCGGCTTCAAGGTTAAAGTGAGCTGTATTTTTCGCGCAGGCGTTGACGCACCAGCTCGGCCAGGGTGTTGACCACGAAGGTGAACAGGAACAGCACCAGCGCCGAGAAGAACAGCAGTCGGTAGTGGGTGGTGCCGACTGCCGCTTCGGGCATTTCCACGCCGATGTTGGCGGACAGGGTGCGGAAACCGGTGAAGATGGAAAGATCCATCACCGCGGTGTTGCCGGTGGCCATCAGCACGATCATGGTCTCGCCCACCGCGCGTCCCATGCCGACCATGATGGCCGAGAAGATGCCGGGGCTGGCGGTCAGCAGCACGACGTTGAAAAGTGTCTGCCAGGGCGTCGCACCGAGTGCCAAGGAGCCCGAGGTCAGGTGCTTGGGCACGCTGAACACGGCATCCTCGGCGATCGAGAAAATCGTCGGGATGACCGCGAAGCCCATGGCGATGCCCACCACCAGCGAGTTGCGCTGTTCGTAGGTGATGCCGAGCTCGTTCGACAACCAGTGCGGCATGTTGCCGCCGAAGAAGGCCGCCTCGATGGGATGGCCGATCTGGATCGCGAAACCGATGACGACAATGATCACCGGCAGCAGCAGCGCGGCTTCCCAGCCGGTTCCGACACGCGCCTTGAGGTCGTGCGGCAGCAGGCTCCAGAGATAGGAGGTAATGACGAAGCTGAACGGCAGCAGGAAGATCGCCAACAGCGTGCCCGGCAGGTTGTTGTCGACATACGGCGCCAGCCACAGGCCGGCGAGGAAGCCGAGAATAACGGTCGGCAGCGCTTCCATGATCTCGATCGAAGGCTTGACCACGGTACGCATCTGCGGCGACATGAAGTAGGCAGCGAAGATGGCGCCCAGCACCGCCAGCGGAATCGCCACGAGCATGGCGTAGAACGCCGCCTTGAGGGTACCGAAAGTGAGCGGCGCGACACTGAACTTGGGCTCGAAATCCGAAGTCGCGGCGGAGGACTGCCAGTTGTATTCCGGCTCCTGGTAACTCTCGTACCAGACCTTCTGCCACAGTGAGTAGAAGGAAATCTCTGGATAGTCGTTGTCCACCCGCGCCGTCTGGATGGTGCTGCCGGCGCTCTCGACCAGAATCACAT
>JBAPWR010000128.1:0-2188 GCA_049283775.1 Thiobacillus sp. | reverse complement strand
CTGCAGGAACGCCGCTTCCGCAAACAGGCTGCGGCGGCTTTCGATGAATCGGTCGGTGATGCGCTGATGAAGCCGGCTGCCACCCCGCGCGAATCGCCTGGTCGCATCGAGCCCGAGTTGCGCGAGCCGACGCTGGCTGACGAGCATGGTCTGGATCTCGGCGAGGGCGGGGAGCCGCGGCTGAATATCGATCACGATGTCGCTCACGAGATCACCGCCAACCCTTTCGAGACGCAACAGCCGAGCCCGGCCCCGGTTGCCGCGCCCGCTGCGCGCGAGACCGTTGCCGCAGGCGCTGTATCCGCTGCCTCGACGCGCCCGCCGGTGGTCACTCCGGTTCCTGGCGAGACGAGCGGCGCCGCGAGCCAGCCCCTTGCCCCCTATGACGAGCTGATCGAATACCGCATCCGCATCGGCGGCAGCGGGATCCTCGCCAGCGTGTTCGCCGATGCGATCAACCAGACCCGCAGCTTTGGCAAGGCGGTGCGCTGGAGCGGCCTGCCGCAAGGCGGGTCGGCGTGGGAAGAGGTGCAACCCTGGCGCGACGTGCATTATCAGCAGGTGCTGGTGACGATGCAGCTGGCCGATCGCAATGGCGCGGCGCAGGAAGAAGAGCTGTCGGCCCTGTGTTCCCTGGTGCAGGCCACCGCCCAGGCGCATGGTCTCGGCATTGCCTGTGACGACGTGGTGGATGCGGTCGAACGCGCCCAGTCGATCGACCGCTTCTGCGTCGATGTCGACGTGCTGATCGGACTCAATATCGTCGGCCGCGGCGACGCCCAGATCGACCTGTCGCGCATCGTCAGCGAGGCCGAGCATAGCGGGATGGTGCTGGGCCGGGACGGCGTCTACCAGTTGCTCGACAGTCGCGGCGAGCCCTTGTATGCACTCTACAACCACGATGCCGAACCCTTCACGGCGGAGGTTGCCGCAGGGCAGACCTCGCAGGGGGTGACCCTGCAGTTCGACGTGCCGCGCGTGCCTGACGGCATCAAGGTATTCGACAACATGGTCGCACTCGGCCGCAAACTGGCCAACGAGGCGGGCGGCTTGCTGGTCGACGACAACCTGCGGCCGCTGACCGACACCGGCATCGAGAAAATCCGCAGCCAGCTGGCCCACATCTACGAACGGATGGAAGCGCGCGGTGTGCCCTCCGGATCGCGCCGGGCGCTGCGTCTGTTTTCCTGATGGTTTCTCCTGAAGTGCGGTCCCGCGTCGACGCACTGCGTCGCGAGATCGAGCAGCACAACTACAACTATTACGTCCTCGACCAGCCGACCATTCCCGATGCGGAATATGACCGCCTGTACCGCGAACTGCAGGCGCTGGAAGCGGCCCATCCGGAACTCGTTACCCCCGACTCACCGACCCAGCGCGTCGGCGGCAAGCCGCTCGACGAGTTTCCCAAGGTGCGTCATGCGCTGCCGATGCTGTCGATCCGCACCGAGACCGATACCGAGGCCAGCGGTGCACAGGCTTTCGACGCGCGGGTACGGCGCGAACTTGGCCTGACCGAGGGCGATCCTGCGGTCGAGTACGCTGCCGAGCTGAAGTTCGATGGCCTCGCCATCAACCTGCGCTACGAGCACGGTGTGCTGGTCCAGGGTGCAACCCGCGGCGATGGCGAAACCGGCGAAGAGGTGACGCAGAACGTCCGCACCGTGCGTGCGATCCCGCTGCGCCTGGTGACCGATGCGCCGCCGCCAGTGCTCGAGGTGCGCGGCGAGGTGTTCATGCGGCGTGACGATTTCGAGCACTACAACACTCGCCAGCGCGAAGCCGGCAAACCCACCCTGGTCAATCCCCGCAACGGCGCGGCTGGCAGCATCCGCCAGCTCGACCCGGCGATCGCCGCGCAGCGTCCCTTGTCCTTCTTCGCCTACGGCCTCGGCGAGACGCAGGGTTGGAAGGTGCCGCAGACCCACAGCGGTATCCTCGATGCACTCGCCGCACTCGGCGTGCCGGTCTGTGCCGAGCGCGTCACCGGGCCGGGCAGTGCGACCCTCGTCGCATTCCACGACGACATCGCCGCGCGCCGCGACCAGTTGCCATTCGACATCGACGGCGTGGTGTACAAGGTTAACCGTCTCGATTTGCAACGGCAGCTCGGCTTTCTCACCCGCGAGCCGCGCTGGGCGGTGGCGCACAAGTACCCGGCGCAGGAGGAAATCACCCAGGTTCTCGA
>JBAPWR010000127.1:0-2003 GCA_049283775.1 Thiobacillus sp. | reverse complement strand
AGGTGGCGGCGACCACGGTGCCGCCGGGGCACATGCAGAAGCTGTAGACCGCGCGGCCGTTCTTCGCGTGATGCACCAGCTTGTAGTCGGCCGCACCGAGCAGCGGATTGCCGGCGTTCGGACCGAGCCGGGCCTTGTCGATCAGCGACTGCGGGTGCTCGATGCGAAAGCCGATGGAAAACGGCTTGGCTTCCATGTGGACACCACGCGCATGCAGCATTTCGAACGTATCGCGCGCGCTGTGGCCGAGCGCAAGAACTACGTGCCGGCTGGCGAGCGTCTCGCCGCTGGCGAGGGTGACTCCGCGGATAGCCTTGCCTTCGGGTCCGTCTTCGATCAGCACGTCGGCGACGCGCTGCTGGAACCGGATCTCGCCGCCGAGGGCCTCGATCTCGTGACGCATGGTCTCGACCATGCCGACCAGGCGGAAGGTGCCGATGTGCGGCTTCGACACGTAGAGGATTTCCTGTGGCGCGCCGGCCTTGACGAACTCGGTCAGCACCTTGCGGCCCAGATGACGCGGATCCTTGATCTGGCTGTAGAGCTTGCCGTCGGAAAACGTCCCCGCCCCGCCCTCGCCGAACTGCACGTTGGATTCCGGGTTGAGCACGTGCTTGCGCCACAGGCCCCAGGTGTCCTGGGTACGCTCGCGCACCGCCTTGCCGCGCTCCAGCACGATCGGCTTGAAGCCCATTTGCGCCAGCACCAGCGCAGCGAAGATGCCGCAGGGTCCGAAGCCGACGACGATCGGGCGCTCCGACAGATTCTCCGGTGCGTGGCCGACGAAGCGATAGTCCATGTCGGGGGTCGGCGCGAGGTGACGGTCGTTGCAGAATTTCTTCAGCAGCGCCGCCTCGTTCTTCACTTCGACGTCGACCGCGTAGACCAGCAGCAGCGCATGTTTTTTGCGCGCATCGTAGCTGCGCTTGAAGATGCTGAAAGAGACGAGTGCCTCATCCGCCAGTTCCAGGCGCTTCAGGATCGCCGCACGCAAGGCTTCGGGCGGATGGTCGAGCGGCAGTTTGAGTTCAGTCAGTCGCAGCATGGCGTGTGCTTGAAATTTGGCCTGTCAGGTAACGCAGTGCGCCCCGCCCCGCGACACGGCCGCTGGCAAAGCAGGCGCTCAGCAGATAGCCGCCGGTGGGCGCTTCCCAGTCGAGCATTTCGCCGGCGCAGAATACGCCGGGCAATTCGCGCAGCATCAGGTTCGCGTCGAGCGACTCGAAACGCACGCCGCCTGCGCTGCTGATCGCTTCGTCCAGCGGCCGCGCAGAAACCAGGGTCAGGGGTAGTGATTTTATCGCGTGGGCGAGCTTGGCCGGGTCGTTCAGTTGCCCGGCTGTCAGCACTTCGCGCAGCAGCGCCATCTTCACGCCCTTGATCCCGCAACGACTCTGCAGATGACTGGACAATGAGCGCGCGCCGCGCGGGTGGGCAACTTCGGCCATGAGCCGTTGCAAAGTTTTATCCGGTGCCAGGTCGAGCTCGATATTCAGGGGTCCCTGTGCGGCGATCGTGTCGCGCACTGATGATGACAGCGCATAGATCAGGCTGCCCTCGACGCCACTGTCGGACAGCATCAGCTCGCCCCGGCGTTCATGCTTCACGCCGTGCGCATCGGTGAATCGCAGTGTCACGGTTTTCAGCGGCTGTCCGGCGAAGCGGCTGCGCAGATGCTCGCTCCAGCCGCCCGCCACGTCGAAGCCGCAATTCGACGGCAGCAGCGGCGCGACCTGGATAGATCGCTGCGCCAGCAGCGGCACCCAGGCGCCGTCCGAGCCAAGCCTGGCCCAGCTGCCGCCGCCGAGCGCCAGCACCACCGCGTCGGCTTGCACCGACTTTTCACCAAGAGGCGCGGCAAAACGCAGTGCGCCCGCTTCGTTCCATCCCAGCCAGCGATGCCGCACATGAAACCGCACCCCGGATTCGCGCAGCCGGTGCAGCCAGGCGCGGAGCAAGGGCGCGGCTTTCATGTCTTTGGGAAACACCCGCCCGGATGAGCC
>JBAPWR010000126.1:0-3055 GCA_049283775.1 Thiobacillus sp. | reverse complement strand
GAGCGCGTCGAAGTCAAGGATGCCGAGACCTGCTGCGGCTTCGGCGGCACCTTCTGCGTCAAGTATCCGGACATCTCGGCGCGCATGGTGTCGGACAAGGCCGCGGCGGTCGTCGCCAGCGGCGCCGAAATGCTGGTCTCCGGCGACCTCGGCTGCCTGATGAACATCGCCGGCCGCCTCGTGCGCATGGACAGCAAGGTGCGCGTCTATCACCTCGCCGAACTGCTCGCCGGCATGACCGACGTCGCCGCCATCGGCGAAGGCGAGAAGCCATGAAGTCGACCACCCGCGCCTTTTCCGACAACGCCCGGCGGGCGCTGCACGACGCCACCCTGCAGCAGGCGCTGGCCAAGGCCGGCATCGGCTTCGTCGACAAGCGTCGCGCCGCCATCGCCGAGCTGCCCGAATACGATGACCTCAAAGTGGCCGGGCGGGCGATCAAGGATCACACCCTGGCCAACCTCGACCACTACCTGCTGCGTTTCGAGCAGCAGGTAGTGGCTTGCGGAGGCAGCGTGCACTGGGCCGACACGCCCGAGCAGGCCAATGCCGCTGTGCTCGACATCTGTCGGCGGGCCGGCGCGAAGCGGGTCGCCAAGGGCAAGTCCATGGTCGGCGAGGAGATCGCCGTCAACGACGCGCTCGAAGGCGCCGGCCTCGACGTCGTGGAGACCGATCTCGGCGAATACATCATCCAGATCGCGCACGAGCCGCCCAGCCACATCATCGCCCCGGCGGTGCACAAGACCCGCGCCCAGATCGCCAAGCTGTTCGAGGACCTGCACCGGCAGCCGGGCCTGACCCGGCCGCTCGAGACCGTGCTGCAGATCGTCGATGAGGCACGGCAGATCCTGCGCGACAAGTTCCTCAGCAGCGAGGTTGGCATCACCGGCGCCAATTTCCTCATTGCCGAGACCGGCTCCACCGTCATCGTCACCAACGAGGGCAATGGCGACCTGTCCGCCACCCTGCCGCGGGTGCACATCGTCCTCGCCAGCATCGAGAAGGTAGTGCCGACCCTGGAGGACGCCTCGGTGCTGCTGCGACTTCTGGCGCGCAGCGCCACCGGCCAGGAGATCACTTCCTACACTACTTTCTTCACCGGCCGGCGCCGCGCCGAGGATGCCGACGGCCCCGAGGAATTTCACGTCGTCCTGCTCGACAATGGCCGCAGCCGCATGCTCGGCGGCGCCTATCACGAGATGCTGCGCTGCATCCGCTGCGGCGCCTGCCTCAACCATTGCCCGGTCTACAGTGCCGTCGGCGGGCACGCCTACGGCTGGGTCTATCCGGGGCCGATGGGCGCGGTGCTGACTCCCTTGATGGTCGGGCTGGAGGAGGGCAGGGCGCTGCCCAACGCCTCGACCCTGTGCGGGCGTTGCGAGGAAGTCTGTCCCATGTCCATCCCGCTGCCGAAGTTGCTGCGCGAGCATCGCCGCCAGGAATTCAGTCGCCGCATCGCTCCGCCGCGCGGCCGCTGGGCGCTCGCCGCCTGGGCTTTCTGCGCGCGGCGGCCGCTGCTTTATCGCTGGGTGATGCGTGCGGGCGTGGTGCTGCTGAACAGGTTCAGCGGCGGACGCGGCAGCTTCCGCAGCCTGCCGCTGGCTCAGGCCTGGACCGCCGCGCGTGATCTGCCGGCGCCGCAACACGACACCTTCATGGCGCAGTGGCAGCGCAGGAACAAGCCATGAGCGACCCGCGCGCCGCCATCCTCGGCCGGCTCTCGCAGGCGCTGGGGCATCAGGCCGCGGCCGATACGCCTGCCGTCGTGCAGCGCACCGGCCACCCTGAACGCGGCCCGCAGCCGCAATGGGATGAAAGCCTCGACCAGCGCTTCCTGGCGAAGCTGACCAAGGTCGCCGGCACCCATGCCAGAGCCACCTCGAACGCGGAACTCGTCGGCGCGGTCGCGGCTTATCTCGAGAAGCAGAATCTGGCCAGGAACTTGTGCGTCGCCCCCCATCCGCTGCTGGCCGGCGTCGAATGGCCGGAGGACTGGCAGGTGGTGCATGGCCGCACGCAGGGCGACGACCGCGTCGGCATGAGCGTGGCCTTTTGCGGCATCGCCGAGACCGGCAGCCTGATGCTGTTGTCAGGGCCCGAGAGCCCGACTACCCTGAATTTCCTGCCTGACGATTTCCTCTGCCTGCTTCCCGAGAGCCGCATCGTGCCGCGCCTGGAAGACGCCTGGGCGCTGCTGCGTACCGAACGCGGCAGCCTGCCGCGGGCGACCAACATCATCACCGGCCCCTCGCGCACTGCCGACGTCGAACAGACTATCCAGCTCGGCGCGCACGGCCCGCGCCGCCTGCACGTCCTGCTTTGGGGAACGGCACCACAGGGCTGACCAGGCTCGCCTGGCGGTCGCCACGAGTTTCAGTGTTTGGCGACAAGGCTGATGCTGGGTGAAATGCTGTTTCAGGACAGCAATTGGCCAAAGCGGAAGTTCAGACCGGGGAGTCCGACTGCCTCTTGTTCGGCCTTTGCAACCGGTGGCCATCTGGGTCAGCGAGGCCTGCTATCCGCTACACACCCGTCGTTGGATCACGCAGCAAATAAAAATGGTGTCTGACCCAATTTATTCTCCAGATTCGCGTAGCTTGCCTCTGCTAGCTGCGCCAATTCGAAATATTGTTTTGAGCTGATCATTTGCCTTCTCCAATTTTGTAAAAGCCAGTAAGCATCTGGCCAAACGGCTCATCTGGTGAATCGTCTGGAACACCACACTGCTTGTTGCCAAGCCAGCCAAATACAAATGCTCGCCTCCACCCCTCAAGCGTGCCGCCTGACACAAATGAGGCCGATCCTCTGCCTAGTGAAAAATCAATTTTTCTAGCGAGAACCACTTGGGTATCCATATCCCGAAGAAGTCTGTCAGATCGTCCGATAGCATGTGCAACCTCTGGCCGATTTACTTCATATCTGATGCGTTCGTTAAACCAATATCCCACCCATCCATCTTTCAATTTCTCTGTTTTCTGCGGCTGGAAATTCGTCAATGTCTCCCTTACCCCCGGATTCTCCTTAACCCACTGCTCCGGCGTCTTATTCACCC
>JBAPWR010000125.1:0-2931 GCA_049283775.1 Thiobacillus sp. | reverse complement strand
GCGAGCCCTGCGCCACCGCACAGAACGCGCCCGCGCCCATTTTTTTAAGCTTGTCGAAGGGGAATTCCTCGACCGTCCAGCCGTATTGCCTGGCCAGCGATTTGATGCGCTTGCGGTAGACGCCGGGAGTCAGCTCGTCTGGCCCCTGCACCGTCAGGCTGCGCGTAAGCAGGTTGCCTTCCGCCAGCGCCTGCGCACGAGCGAAGCCGTCGGCCGACTCATGGCCGAACAGTTGCACGCTTTTCAGCACGGGATCCGACTTGGATTTGCGCGACGGCAGGGCCACGGCATTGACCAGGAGGGTGTAGACCGCAGCTTCTGCAGCACGTGACTTGAAGTCGCCGTCACCGAAAACCGCCAGCGCAAGCGACTTCGGATGCTCGGCCAGCAGCAGCGCCAGCGCCTTGCGTACTACCTCATGGGTCGCGAAGGTGCTGGCATCGGCCTTGAGCATCGCGTAGACAGCGAGGGTGCCGCCGGGCAGCTGCACCGCCACCGGCGACTTCGCCAGGGCATCGACCTTCAGATCGCGCCGTTTCATCACGGCCTTGAGTTCGGCACTGCCCGGCACCTCCGGCAGGGTTTTCGACACTGGCAACAGCAGCAGCGCATGGCCCGCGGCCTGCAGTGATTTGCTGGTGATTTCCTGTTTGTTTTCAGCGAGTTTAGGCAGCATGAACATTCCTTGAGCGTGGCGTTTTCTTGATGGGGGGCGGGGTTTACCGGATAATTCAGCGTTTGCTTAATTTCCGACCCCATCCCACAAGGGTAACCGAATGAAGATTGAAGACAAAAAGCGCGTGCTGCGCGAAATGGTGCTGCATCGCCGCTTTGAAGAGCGCTGCTACCAGGCCTACATCGAACGCAAGATCGGCGGCTTCCTCCACCTCTATCCCGGCCAGGAGGCGTGCTGCAACGGTGTCATGGAAGCGGCGCGTCCCGGCCATGACTACGTCATCACCGGCTACCGCGACCACGTCCACGCGATCAAGTGCGGCGCCGATCCCAAGGAGGTGATGGCCGAGCTCTATGGCAAGGAAACCGGCTCCTCCAAGGGACGCGGCGGCTCGATGCATATCTTCGACACCAGCAAGCGTTTCATGGGCGGCTATGCACTGGTCGGCGGCCCCTTCCCGCTCGCCGCCGGCATTGCCAAGGGCCTCCAGATGAAGGGCGGAGACGAGATCTCGATCTGCTTCCTCGGCGACGCAGCCAACAACCAGGGCGTGTTCCACGAAACGCTCAACATGGCCGCGCTGTGGAAATTGCCGGTGCTGTTCGTCTGCGAAAACAACCTCTACGGCATCGGCACCTCGATCGACCGTTCCACCGCCGTGGTCCACCAGCACAAGCGTGTCGCCGGCTACAACATTCCGGCCGACGAATGCGACGGCCAGGACATCGAAGTCGTCTACGAGCACGCACGCAAGGCCGTCGACCATGTGCGCTCGGGCAAGGGCCCGTTCTTCCTCGAGTTGATGACCTACCGCTATCGCGGCCATTCGATGTCCGACTCGCGCGGCTACCGCTCGCGCGAGGAAGAGGAAATGTGGAAGCAGCGCGACCCCATTTTCATCCTGCGCGATCGCCTGATCGCCGCCGGGGAAATGACGATGGAAGCCTTCGAGGCGATGGAAAAGGAAACCGACGCCTACATCGAGAACGAAGTCATCAAGTTCGCCGAGGAATCGCCCGAACCGCGTGTCGAAGATCTCGAAAAATACGTTCTCGCCGATCGCGAATCCCAGCTCCCGTGGATCACGGGCAAGGCCGCTTAAGGTTTAAGGAAAAGACAGCATGGCAAACATCATGTACTGGGAAGCGATCCAGCGCGCCCACGACGAAGAAATGGCGCGTGACCCGCTGGTCATCTGCATGGGCGAAGACATCGGCGTGGCCGGCGGCACCTACAAGGCTACCAAGGGCCTGTATGAGAAATACGGCCCGCTGCGGGTGATGGACACGCCGATTTCCGAGGGCGGCTTCACCGGCCTCGGCATCGGTGCCTCCTTCCTCGGCGTGCGTCCCATCATCGAGATCATGTCGGTCAACTTCGCCTGGCTGGCGATGGACCAGATGTTCAACTCCGCCGCCAAGGTGCGCTACATGTCGGGCGGCCAGCTCACCGCGCCGTGCGTGTTCCGCTCCGCCGGCGGCGCTGCGCACCAGCTCGGCGCGCAGCACTCGGCTCGCATGGAGAAGGTTTTCATGGGCATCGCCGGCCTGCGCGTGGTGACGCCGTCGAATCCCAGGCAGGCCTACGGTCTGCTGAAGTCGGCGATCCGCTGCGACGACCCCGTGTTCATCAACGAACACGAACTCATGTACAACATGAAGGGGGAGGTGCCCGACGCGGAATACTTCCACCCGCTGGAAGGCTCTGACATCGCGCGTGGCGGCACCGACGTCACCCTGTTCGGCTACAACATCTCGGTGCACTGGTGCCTCAAGGCGGCCGAGATTCTCGACAAGCAGTACGGCATCTCGGCCGAGGTCGTCGATCTGTATTCGCTGTCGCCGCTGGATCGCGACGGCATCCGCAAATCAGTCAGCAAGACCCACCGCGCCGTCATCGCCGAAGAAGACGAAGCGCCGGTCGGGGTCGGCTCGGAAGTCATCGCCATCATCAACGAGGAATGCTTCTTCGAACTCGACGCCGCGCCGGTGCGCGTCCACTCCGCGCTGGTACCGCAGCCCTACAACCACACGCTGGAAAAAGCCGCGATCCCCGATCACGAGGATGTGGTGAAGGCGGTGCTGAAGATATTTGGGAAAGCTTGAGGGATCAGGGGTCAGGATTCAGGGATCAGGGCGTGAATAACTACCGTGATCTGAAAGTCTGGCAGATGGCGATGATACTGACAGAAGACATCTACCGGGCAACTGAAGCCTTCCCCTCCCGGGAAACCTATGCGCTGGCCAATCAACTCC
>JBAPWR010000124.1:0-3728 GCA_049283775.1 Thiobacillus sp. | reverse complement strand
CCCGACTCTTCCGGGCTGTCGAGCACGCCTTCGATGTAGTCAGGCTCGCCCAGGCTCTTCAAATATTCGACCACGCGGTGGACTTCGGCGTCGGAGACGAAGGCGCCGTGCACGCGCTGCGGCAGGCCGCTGCCGGGCGGCAGGTAGAGCATGTCGCCCTGGCCGAGCAGGGCCTCGGCGCCCATCTGGTCGAGGATGGTGCGCGAGTCGATCTTCGACGACACCTGGAAGGCGATGCGGGTCGGGATGTTGGCCTTGATCAGGCCGGTGATGACGTCGACCGACGGCCGCTGCGTCGCCAGGATCAGGTGGATGCCGGCGGCGCGCGCCTTCTGCGCCAGGCGGGCGATCAGCTCTTCGACCTTCTTGCCGACCACCATCATCATGTCGGCGAGCTCGTCGATGAACACCACGATCATCGGCATCGGCTCGAGCGGCTCGGGATTGTCCGGGGTCAGGCTGAAGGGATGGGTCAGCGGCTGGCCGGCCTTCTTGGCGTCGCGCACCTTCTGGTTGTAGCCGGCGAGGTTGCGCACGCCGACCGCAGACAGCAGCTTGTAGCGCCGCTCCATTTCGGCGACGCACCAGTTGAGCGCGGCGGCGGCCTGCTTCATGTCGGTGACCACCGGCGCCAGCAGGTGCGGGATGCCCTCATACACCGACAGCTCGAGCATCTTCGGGTCGACCATGATCATCCGCACCGCAGCGGGATCGGACTTGTACACCAGCGACAGGATCATGGCGTTGACGCCGACCGACTTGCCCGAGCCGGTGGTGCCGGCGACCAGCAGGTGCGGCATCTTCGCCAGGTCGGCGACCACCGGGTTGCCGGCGATGTCCTTGCCCAGCGTGATGGTGAGCGGGCTCGCCATGTCGTGATAGGCCTTGGAGCCGAGGATCTCGGTCAGGCGCACGATCTGGCGCTTGGGATTGGGAATCTCCAGCCCCATGGTGTGCTTGCCGGGGATGGCCTCGACCACGCGGATGCTGATCACCGACAGGGTGCGCGCCAGGTCCTTGGCGAGGTTGACGATCTGGCTGCCCTTGACGCCCATCGCCGGCTCGACTTCATAGCGGGTGATGACCGGGCCGGGCGAGGCGGAGACGACCTTGACCTCGACGCCGAACTCGCGCAGCTTGCGCTCGATCATCAGCGAGGTGAATTCGAGCGACTCGGCGCTGGCAGTCTCGACCGCGGCGTCGGCGGGATCGAGCAGGTGCAGCGGCGGCAGCGGCGAGTCGGGCATGTCGGAGAACAGCGGCGCCTGCTTCTCGACGATGGCGCGCTCGGACTGCGGGATTTCCTTGACCACCGGCTCGATGCGGATCGGCGGCGCCTCGACCAGGCGCTGCTTCTCCTTTTCCAGCACGGCCTCGCGCTTCTGCTGCGCGACTTCGCCGAGCTTGCGGTCCTGGTAGGCCTGCCAGGTCTGGATCACTTTCCAGTACGCCCACTCCAGCCAGGTGCCGGTACGCTCGGCAAGCGTCAGCCAGGACAGGCCGCTGAACAGGCTGAAGCCGATCGCCATCAGCAACAGCAGCAGCAGCGAGCCGCCGGTGAAGCCGAGCAGCGCACTGGCTGCGCCGGCGACCGCGGTGCCGAGCACGCCGCCGAAGGCATCCGGCAGCTCGACCGGCCAGTGCCACAGCCGCAGCCATTCGATGCCGGCGCTGCTGGCCAGCAGCAGGGCGAAGCCGCCGAGGCGCACCCAGCGCTGGCGCGAGCCTGACGCCAGCGGCGTCTCGTCGAGATGACGGAAGCTGTGCCAGACATAGGCCGCCGCCAGCACCACCCACCACCAGGCGGACATGCCGAACAGCATCAGCAGCATGTCGGACAGCCAGGCGCCGCTGCTGCCGCCGAGATTCTGCACCGGCCCGCCGTCGCCGGTGGTGGAGAAACCGGGGTCGGTCACCTCGTGGCTCGCCAGGATCGCCGCCAGCAGCAGCGCCACGAATCCCACCAGCAGGGCGCGCGCTTCGCGCAGCAGGCGCTGCATGCGCGGCGACAGGGGCTGGGAATTGCGCTGCGATGCGCGCTGCGAAGCGCGCGGGGTGGGACGGGCCATCGGGGACAAATCTGGAATGAACGACGCGGCAATTATACCGGGCAGGCAGCGTGGGAATGCGGCGGCAAAGATTGGTTAGAATTAGGCAACGCTGATTTATTCGTCGCCGCGGCGAGCTTCGCGGCCTGGTGTCTTTTGTTCCACTGAATCCGGGCTTTCTGCATCGCGACGAGCTTGGCCGCGGCGACGAATCGTCAATGAACAAGCCTTGCTTTTTTTGGTCAGGCTGAATTATTGGGACCCGTTCGCCCCGAGCTTGTCGAAGAGCACTCCACGAACGCAATGAATCAGCCTTACCTTAGACCGACTTCCAACCTGAAAAGAACCCGACCATGAGCGACCAACACCACAAACTCATCATCCTCGGCTCCGGCCCCGCCGGCTACTCCGCCGCGGTCTACGCCGCACGCGCCAACCTCTCCCCGGTCGTCATCACCGGCATGCAGCAGGGCGGCCAGCTGATGACCACCACCGAAGTCGACAACTGGCCGGCCGACGTCGACGGCGTCCAGGGCCCCGAGCTGATGGACCGCTTCCAGCGCCACGCCGAGCGCTTCAACACGCAGATCGTCTTCGACCAGATCCACACCGCCAAGCTGACCGAGAAGCCCTTCACCCTGATCGGCGACTCCGGCACCTACACCTGCGATGCGCTGATCATCGCCACCGGCGCCTCGGCCATGTATCTGGGCCTGGAAAGCGAGCAGGCCTTCATGGGCAAAGGCGTGTCGGGCTGCGCCACCTGCGACGGTTTCTTCTACAAGAACCAGGACGTTGCGGTGATCGGCGGCGGCAACACTGCGGTCGAGGAAGCGCTGTATCTCGCCAACATCGCCAAGCACGTCACCGTGGTGCACCGCCGTGACACCTTCAAGTCGGAGAAAATCCTCGTCGACCACCTGATGGAGAAGGTCAAGGAAGGCAAGATCAGCCTCGAACTCGACCACACGCTGGATGAAGTGCTCGGCGACAAGACCGGCGTGACCGGCATGCGCATCAAGAGCACCAAGGACGGCGCAACCAAGGACATCGCCCTGACCGGCATCTTCATCGCCATCGGCCACAAGCCCAACACCGCCATTTTCGAAGGCCAGCTCGAGCTCGAGGGCGGCTACATCGTCACCAGGGGCGGCAACAAGGGCAACGCCACCGCCACCAGCATCGAAGGCGTGTTCGCCGCCGGCGACGTGCAGGACCACATCTACCGTCAGGCCGTCACCAGCGCGGGCACCGGCTGCATGGCCGCGCTGGACGCCGAGCGTTACCTGGACGCGCTCGGCAAGACCAAGTGAACTGAAGCATGAAGCGTGGCAGCGGTTCGGCGCTGGCGCCCGCCTCGTTCGAGGCGCTGGTCCAGTTTCGCCGCAACCTCGCCGCCCACGCCGAAGCCTCGCGCAAGCCGCCTGAGCTGAAGCCCGCGGCGCACACCGCCCCGCTCGACGGTCCGGCGGTCTTTCGCCGCGCCGTCGCCGATGCCGTCCCGCTGCCGCCACCCAACCGCGCGCTGCATAGCCGTCCACTGCCCAAGCCCGTCCCGCTGCAGCGATTGCGCGACGAGCAGCAGGTGCTGCGCGACGCCCTGTCCGATCCGTGGGACTGGGAAGCCGCGCTGTCGACCGGCGAGGAACTGACGTTCTGCCGCCCCGGCGTGCCCAGCGC
>JBAPWR010000123.1:0-2102 GCA_049283775.1 Thiobacillus sp. | reverse complement strand
TGAGTGTGCTGATAGGAAGACCCAGGCTCTCTTTCCAGGAGGTGTACGGGTCATGGAAAAACCAGCTCCTGCGCCAGCGACTGTCGGCTGCGGAAAAAAGTGAAACCTACTGGTTGGGATGAGGCCGGAAGTCCATGGCCTTAATGCGAAAGCGTATCCGCCGACGACTGGAAAAAAGGGGATCTAATCATGCATAGCACTATCCGAATTACCTGTCTTGCTTGTGTCGTTGGGGTGTCTGCCCCGCTTTCAGTTTTGGCTGCGGTGGACGTCCCGGAACTGCGCAGCGGTCCGGCGGCCACGATCAAGATGGGCGAGGAGCGCAGGTCCAAGAGACTGGTCAACGGCGAGGAAATCATCCAGACGGGCAAGCTGATCGACGAGAGCACGATCGAGCGCTCGTTCAGTAACGGTTGCGTGACTACGGCATCTATCCAGGATTTCTATGCTCCCAACTTGACTTGGACCAATTGCGGTCAAGGCCCGTGGTCAACTGGTAAGGCGGAGGACATGAAAATCAAGGGCCAACTGTGGCCGTTCAAGATTGGTAATGTCGTTCACTATCAATGGAAATCAAGCAATGCGTCAGGTCAGACCAATCATCGCGCGTTTCGCTCCTGCGAAGTGATGGATACGGTCATGGCGGAGGCAGCGGGCAAGACTTATCCCAGCTACAAGATCGCCTGCTCGGAACATAACAACCGTAAGTGGGTTTACTACTATGCGCCCGGCGTGGATGAGACCGTTCGTTTCGAGGATCATCACCCGAAGAACGGATTAAGGGTGATGGAATTCGTCGAGCGCCTGCAATAGGGCCCATTTCGAGGGAGGTCCATGAACCCGGCCTGCCCTTGCGGATAGGTGATCGGTGTGCCGTCCCAACTCGTGGTTTCCTTCGCGAGCGGCGTTACCTTTATGTCATTCGCAGCATCGAGGGCCGCGGCTTCAAGAGACAGCAGAAGAAGCGACCACACCACCCAGCGACATTGACGTCTCATTCCTGTGTCCGATGCCCGACTTGCGGCGTCGTCAGCAGCGCATCGTCATAACCGATTCAGTCCAGTCAGGGTCGGACGAGATTGTTTTCCCTGACTCGCGATGCACTCGGCACGCCGTACCCTGCCCTCCGGCGGAGACGCCGGCAGCAGTTCCTCCGGTTCGGCGCGAGCCAGGCCTGATAACTCGCGCCGCTTCGCCACAAACCATGTCTTACTTGGAGCGTTGCAGCAGGGCCTTCTTAAGTGTGTCGAATTCATTTTCGTTTATCGCGCCTTCGGCCAATGCGCGCTGCAGATCCTGCAGTTCCTGGCCGGTCGTGATCGTGGTCGTTCCCTGCACCTTCACGTTGGCATCACCCCCGCCGCAACCGGCGAGAGAGGCAAATCCGACAAGCGCGGCAAGAATCACATAGCTTTTCTTCATCTTTATCTCCCGGGTTTAGCGAACGCTGTCGATGAGTTGCTCTTTCTGGCGCTGGAACTCGGATTCAGTCAGCGCACCCGCATCGCGGGCCTTCTTCAGGTCGATCAGCTGTTGCCCGATGGTCACGTTCACAGCCGGCTGAATGACCTCCGTCGTCCCGCCACATCCTGCCAGCAACAGGGCAGCAAGCACGCTACCCGCCAATAATCCTCGTCCGACCATGTACGTCTCCAATTGAGTTGAAAGATGAGTGCGGAATTGAGCCGCGCCCGGAGAATGAGTATGCCTTCGATTGCCGCTCTTATGGGCCATCTCGGCCGCAGAATTTGTTGGAAACAAGACAATGCGGGACAGACCACTACAAGACAATGCGGGACAGACCACGGTTTCTGGGTCGATGGCCGACGTGAAGACGCTGAATGCTGGGCGGCGGCTGTGCAACTCAATGGCTAAAACTGCCCAGCTCGAGATATCGCGGCTATCGATGGCACATTCAATGAAAATCCCGCGAATGCGTTACCAGATTCCCCAGCAGCGGCGTCATATCCCGCAGGTGGCCGGCGATCAGGTGCGCCACCTCGCCCTGCCGCTCCAGCTTGCCGTACACCGCCAAGAGGCGCGCACCCAGTAGCGCGCGCCGCTGCCGCTCGGCGAGGTCGCGCCACACGACCACATTGACG
>JBAPWR010000122.1:0-2713 GCA_049283775.1 Thiobacillus sp. | reverse complement strand
CCACGTCGGCATCCGCGAGTTCGTGGCGGCTGATCGAATGGCCCATGATGGCGAAGGTCTGCAGCATGACGTCAAGCGTGCCGGTGAGCTTTTCGCGGCGACCGACGCTGGAAATGTCGACTGCGATGACGAAGTCGGCGCCCATGCTGCGCGCCGACTGGGCCGGAACGGGCGAGGTGAGCCCGCCGTCGACATAGTCGCGGCCGCTGATCTCGACCGGCTGGAACACGCCTGGCACGGTGCTCGATGCTCGCACCGCCATGCCGGTATCGCCGCGACGGAAGAGGATCATCTCGCCGCTCTGCAGGTCGGTGGCGACCACGCCAAGGGGCTTGGCCAGATTCTGTATGGTCTGGCCTTTGACATTCTGGTTGATGAAGACCTGCAGCGCCTCGCCCTTGACCACGCCCCGGTTGGGCAGGGTCCAGTCGGCCAGCATGTCCTCCTGCATCTCCAGGGCCACCTTCTGCAGATCGAAGCCGTTCATTCCCGATGCGTAGAGCGCCGCCACCACCGAGCCCGCACTGGTGCCCACCACCATGTCCGGCACGATGCCCTGCGCCTCCAGCGCCTTGATCACACCGATGTGGGCAAAGCCGCGCGCCGCGCCGCCGCCCAGCGCCAGGGCAATCTTGAGCGGCGGTTTGGATGTCGTGACGGGTGCCGGGACCGGTTCAGGCGTCGCTGCCGGGGGCTGGGTCGGGGTCGTGATCTGAGGCTGGACCGCACAGGCGGTCAGCAGGGCGGTCAACAGGAGGAGGGCAAGACTGCGCATGGATAAAGCCAGGTAGTGAATCAATGTTCGATTATGCGGTTAGACGCTCTGGGCGGATAGTGTGTCCGCCTTGGCGGCGTAGGCTGCGCTCATGGCCCGGAGCGGCTCGATGAGGACTTTTTCCTCCGCAGATTGCCTTCCCACAAGCAATCGACGTGGGTGCAGCGGAAGCGGCGAACGCCGGTAAATAGCCCAAGGAAGCGATCGATCAGGCGGCGCGGGATCCGGGTCAGATCCTGCGCACCGCAGTTCGGGCAGATGTATGCGCCGGTGTCCGCAATGTTGGAAAGCGGGTCGTTGCCGTTTGCGCGAAGATCAGTCCGAGTGGTCGAGCGCACACCGTCGCGTCGGCCAAACGCCTTCAGCAAATCTCGGGGTTGTTCAGACACAGGATTCAGGTGAGTCGGTCGGGTTGCCGAATCGGTATATGGGCTTGTTGCAAGACATGGTTGCGAAGACCATCCCGGAGACAGTCAGTTCCCATTCTCGCAAGAGGGTGATTTCCCAGGCTATGGCCCGCAAAGCGTCGGCAACGCATCCGTCTCATGCCCGGATGGCAGGGGTGCGGTCGGGTCGACCAGCCAGGCGGCGATGTCCTCCAGCACCACTCTGGCACCGAGGTCGCGGGTGAGCATGTGGTAGCCGTCGGGATAGACCGCGACGCGGGCCGAGGCGGGCAGGGCGGAGAGCATGCGGCAGGTGGGGCGCGGGCGGATGATCTCGTCGCGCTCGCCGTAGAGGACCAGAGTCGGCATCGTCAGCGCCGGCGCGGCGGCGAGCGCCCGGTCCATCAGGTTGGTCAGTCCCCACAGCGCATCCGTCCGGGCCTCCTTCAGCACCAGCGGATCAGCGTGCATGGCGCGCAGCATCGCCTTGTTGTCCGAGGCGGTGATCTTGAGTCCGCGGCCGGACAACTGCATTCCGGGGAAGCTGTGCGACAGCAGCCACAGCGCGCCACGCTGCAGCGGATTCATGGTCTCGCGGCCCCAGACCGCCGCGGCCACCAGCAGCACCCCGTCGGCAGCGCCGGGAGTTTCGGCTAGGACGCTCATGGCCAGCGCGCCGCCCATGCTTTCCCCCAGCAGATAGAGCGGCCGACCGGGGTGGGCTTCGCGCAGCAGCGCCGCCACCGTCCTGACATCCTCGGCAAGCAGGTCCGAACCGGGCCAGATGCCGGTCTGTGCGGTGGCGCCGAAGCCGCGCTGGTCGTAGGCATAGGTCGCGATGTCCCGGGCGGCGAGGAAGGGTCCCACCTCGGCGAAGGCATTCCGATAGTCGTTGAAGCCATGCAGGGCCAGCACGACAGCGCGCGGCGTTTCGTGCGGTCGCCAGCTGCTCAGCGGCAGCGCGGCGCCGTCAGTGGCTATCACGCGCTCGGCCTCCAGGCGCGGCGTGGTCGGACGTTCCCCGCGTGGCTGCACCACCGGCGTGGCGCAGCCGGCCAGCGACGCCAGCAACAGCAGGATGGAAAAGACCTTGGGACTCACCTGTTCAGATCTGTGCCGGCGAGGATCGCTCCCTGGTTCGCGAAGGAGTGGCGCACGTTTGAATTTGATTCAGGCATTTCTATAGTTGAGTGAGCAAGTAGGCTATGAAAGGGTGCTGGCAGGGGTGGAGTGGATAGGCTTTCCCTGCGAATCCCTGTCAGGAACGACATGGATGAATCCCATAGTCACGGTTGGATGTTCGACGGCATGGGCGGCATGTTGTTCAGTGGGTTGTGAAGAGCCCTGGTCTGGCTCGTTCCCCTCCTGATGATAATCGCCTTGCTGCAGTATCTGCTCGGCAGACCCTCTGGCAAGGGCGAATCCGAGGCCGGTCCGGAACAGAAGACGCCGCTGGATATTCTCAAGGAAGCCTACGCTCGTGGCGAAATCGTTCGCGACGAGTATCTCCAGAAACGGCAAGATCTCCTGGAAAAGCAGGAGGTTTTTCGTC
>JBAPWR010000121.1:0-8026 GCA_049283775.1 Thiobacillus sp. | reverse complement strand
TTCATGGGGTTTGCGTGGACAGGCTTACGTCGTGAATTTGCGTTGAGCCCATTCTATTTGAAACGCGGAATCCTGTAGGAGCCGCGCCTCGCGGCGATCAACTGTCTGCACCCCGGCTTTCTTCAATTGGCCCCCGGCCTTGGCCGGCTTTGCTATGCGGGTCCCGACACTCAGGCACACAACTGAATTCATCGATCCGACCAGGCGCCGGCTTAGGCCGGTACGACAAATTCAGGATGGCCGGGCACTGAAGCCATAGCCGGACCGCCCGCCAATCGGCGAAAATAGCGCTTTTGGCCGACATCCATTTTCATCATGCTCGATATCCAGTTGTTGCGAAAAGACGCTGCCCAGGTTGCCGAACGCCTTGCAGCACGCGGGTTTGCGTTCGACACGGCGCGCTTCGATGCGCTCGAGACCGAACGCAAGGACATCCAGACCCGCACCCAGGATGCGCAGGCCCGGCGCAATGCGCTGTCGAAACAGATCGGCATGCTGAAGGGCAAGGGCGAGGACGCTAGCGCGGTGATGGCGGAAGTGGCCGGCCTCGGCGACGAGCTGAAGCGCATGGAAGATCGGCTGGCGACGCTGCAGGCCGAGATCAACGATTTCGTCATGGGCATTCCCAACCTGCCGCACGAGTCGGTGGCGACCGGCAAGGACGAGACCGCCAACGTCGAGGTCGCGCGCTGGGGTACGCCGCGCAGCTTCGATTTCACGGTGCGCGATCACGTCGATCTCGGCGAGGGCCTCAACCAGCTCGACTTCGCCGCCGCGGTGAAGATCACCGGCAGCCGCTTCGCCGTGATGCGCGGCGCGCTGGCGAAACTGCACCGCGCGCTCGCCCAGTTCATGCTCGACGTGCACACCACCGAGCACGGCTACACCGAGGTTTACGTCCCCTACCTGGTCAACGCCGACTCGATGCGGGGCACCGGCCAGTTGCCGAAGTTCGAGGAGGACCTGTTCCACGTGCCGCGGAGCGACGCCGACAAGCTCTATCTGATTCCCACCGCGGAAGTGCCGGTGACCAATCTGCTGCGCGACGAGATCGTCGCCGCCGAGTCGCTGCCGCTGAAGTTCGTCGCCCACACGCCGTGCTTCCGCTCGGAAGCGGGTTCCTACGGCCGCGACACGCGCGGCATGATCCGCCAGCACCAGTTCGACAAGGTCGAGCTGGTGCAGATGGTCAGGCCGGAGGATTCCTACGCGGCGCTGGAAGTGCTGACCGGGCACGCCGAGACCATCCTGCAAAGGCTGGGCCTGCCGTATCGCAAGATGCTGCTGTGCACCGGCGACATGGGCTTCTCCTCGGCCAAGACCTACGACCTTGAAGTGTGGCTGCCGGCGCAGAACACCTATCGCGAGATTTCCTCCTGTTCCAACTTCGAGGCCTTCCAGGCGCGGCGGATGCAGGCCCGCTGCCGCAGTGGGCAGGGCAAGCCTGAACTGCTGCATACCCTGAACGGCTCCGGTCTTGCGGTGGGGCGCACGCTGGTGGCGGTGCTGGAGAACTATCAGAACGCCGACGGCAGCGTGACCGTGCCCGAGGCGCTGCGGCCTTATATGGGCGGGCTCGAGGTGCTGACGGCGGCCTGATTCCAGTCGGACATGTTGCCGCGGTCGCCGTCACGGCCGAGGTTGTGCACCGGGTCGAATCCCGGCTCGAGACGCAGCAGGATGTCGTAGTAGTTGCGGATGTTTTCGGCGAAGGTCAGCGCCTCGAAGCCGCGTGCATAGCCGTAGCGGGTGACATGGCTATAGCCGCCACGACTCAGCAGCGGCAGTGCCTGCTTGACGTCGATCCAGCTGTCGGGATCGCCGCCGCGCGCCTCGGCGATGCGCCTTGCATCCTGCAGATGACCCAGTCCCTGGTTGTAGGCGGCGAGGGCGAGCCAGGTGCGATCGGGTTCCGGGATGTCCGGCGGCAGACTGTCTTTCAGCAGCGCCAGATAGCGTGCCCCGCCGATGATGCTCTGGCGCGGGTCAAGGCGATTGTTTACCCCCATCCGATCCGCGGTCTGCGCAGTCAGCATCATCAGGCCGCGCACCCCGGTGGGCGACACGGCATTGGGATTCCACTGCGACTCCTGGTAGCCGATCGCGGCCAGCAGCCGCCAGTCGATTCCGCTGAGGGTCTGCGCTTCCTGGAAGTAGGGACGGTACTGCGGCAGGCGTTGCGGCCGACGTTGCAGGATGCCGGCGATGTCGGTGCTGTGCAGGCGCTTGACGTGACCGAAATAGCGTTCGTGGATGCGCTTGATGGTGCCGTCCTGATGGGCGGTCTCGATGAAGGTCCTGATCTTTTCGATGAAGGCTTTCGAGGTGTGGGCCGGCATCGCCCAGACGATCTTCTGGGTTTCCTCGAAATCGAATGCGACCGCCAGTTCGGGAAAGAATTTTCGCGACAGGTCGAAATCCATTCCGCTGATGACCACGGCGTCATAGCGACCTTCCCGCAACTGCACCAGCAACTCTTCTGGCCAGACGTTCTCCAGCGCTTCCCATTGCAGTTCAGGATGCTTGCGCTTGAGGCGCATCAGCATCGGCGTGTGACCGGAGCCGATGATCATGCCGATTCGCTTGCCGTAGAGGTCGCTGACCTTGCGAGGCTTGCGTTCGCCCAGCCGATAGACGACATGCACCGGAGTTTCGTACAGCACCGGCCCGGCCTTGAGCTTGCGCGACTCGACGACCTTGAGCGGAAGGCCGGCGGCGGCCATGTGAACACGGGTCAGGTTGAGTTGCTCCCACAGCGCCTCGGGGCGGTTCTTTTCGATCCACGAGAGGTTCCAGGATTGCGAGTCGGCGAAAGCCTGGATCAGGTCGTGCTCGAATCCGGCGGCTTCGCCGTTGTGGTCGATGTAGTAGCTGGCCGGGCTGTTGCGGGTGCCGACCACAAGCTCGCCGGAATGTTCGGGGGGCGGGGCCGGGCGCCCGCATGCGCCCAGAACCAGAAGCACGCCCAGCAGGGGAAATGTCCGCATCTGCATCCGGCTAGTCTGACCGAGGCCGAATTTTTCGTCCAGCCTTGAATCGGCCGCGAGTCAGGTTACAATGGCGCCCCCGGAGAGGTGGCAGAGTGGTCGAATGTACCTGACTCGAAATCAGGCGTAGGTGCAAGCCTACCGTGGGTTCGAATCCCACCCTCTCCGCCATCCCCCCAGTATCCATGCGGATCTCCGGGCGGTCTGTCTGCAAATCCATCAAACTACCCAGCTCTCGTCAGGTCCGTATTGCGGACTGCGATGCGGGATTTCGTGCGTCTGGGATTGCTGCGGCAGTGGCATGGCCTAGGCGGACTCGGAGTGCGTCTTGATAGTAAACGACAGCATTCCGACCAGCTTGAGGGTGCCAGGCGCAGGCGTTTGAATCCGCGGCCTGCTGCCTGTCCACGGCCGCTTATCCCGTCTTCAGTTCACGCCCCCGCCACAACAGATAGACCACCGGAATGACGAACATGGACAGCAGCGGCGCAGTGATCATGCCGCCGACCATCGGCGCAGCGATGCGCTTCATCACCTCGCTGCCGGTGCCCGTGCCGAGCATGATCGGCAGCAGGCCGGCGAGGATGACGGCGACGGTCATTGCCTTGGGCCGTACCCGCAGCACGGCGCCCTCGACGATGGCCTCGAGCAGGTCGGCACGGGTGGTGTAGCGGCCGGCGGCCTGGCGGGCCTTCACCGCCTGGTTGAGGTAGATCAGCATGATCACGCCGAACTCGGCGGCGACGCCGGCGAGGGCGATGAAGCCCACCGCCACCGCCACCGACATGTTGTAGTCGAGCAGATACAGCAGCCAGTAGCCGCCGATCAGGGCGAAGGGCAGGGTGGCCATGATCAGCAGCGGCTGCCACAGGTCGCGGAACGTCAGGAACAGCAGCAGGAAGATGATCGCCAGGGTCAGCGGCAGCACCAGCTGCAGTCGCGCCTTGGCGCGCTCCAGATACTCGTACTGGCCGGACCAGGCGATGGAATAGCCGGGCGGCAGAAGGACCTGCTCCATGACGGCCCGCTGTGCGTCCTTGACGTAGCTGCCGAGATCGCGGTCCTGGATGTCGACGTAGATCCAGCCGTTGGGGCGGGCATTCTCGCTCTTCAGCATCGGCGGGCCGTCGCCGATGCTGAGACGGGCCACGGCCTCGAGCGGCACGCTCGCTCCCTGGGCCGTCAACAGCGGAAGCTGCCCGAGGTCCTCGATGCTGTCGCGCAATTCGCGCGGGAAGCGAACCTGGATCGGATAGCGCTCCAGGCCTTCGACTGTTTCCGCCACCGTGGCGCCGCCCACCGCGACGCTGATCAGTTCCTGCACGTCGGCGATGTTCAGGCCATAGCGGGCCGCGGCGGTGCGGTCGATGTCGATGTTGAGATAGCGTCCTGCCGCCACCCGCTCGGCGAAGGCGCTGGCGGTGCCGGGTACGGTCTTCAGCGCCGCCTCCACTTCGGTGCCGATCTGCTCGATGACGCCGAGATCGGGCCCGGCGATCTTCACGCCCACCGGACTGCGGATGCCGGTGGCGAGCATGTCGATGCGGGTACGGATGGGCTGCACCCACAGATTCGCCAATCCCGGAATCTGCACGTTGCGGTCGAGCTCGGCGATGATGCCGTCGAGCGTCATGCCCGGCCGCCATTCCGACGGATCCTTGAGCTGGATGGTGGTCTCGATCATGGTCAGCGGCGCGGGGTCGGTGGCGGTGTCGGCGCGGCCGATCTTGCCGAACACGCGTTCCACCTCGGGCACGGTCTTGGTCATGCGGTCGGACAATTGCAGCAGCTCGCCCGCCTTCGATGGCGACAGGCCGGGCAGGGTGGTGGGCATGGCCAGCAGGTCGCCTTCGTCGAGCGGCGGAATGAATTCCGTGCCGACGCGGGAAAGCGGGTACCAGGTCAGCGCCAGCACGATTGCCGCCGCGAGCAGGATGAGTTTGGGAAAACGCAGGGAAAAACCGATCAGCGGCCGGTAAATGGCGATCAGCAGGCGGTTGAGCGGATTCTTGTGCTCGGCAGGCACCTTGCCGCGGATGAACCAGCCCATCAGCACCGGGATCAGGGTCACCGACAGGCCTGCGGCCGCGGCCATTGCGTAGGTCTTGGTATAGGCCAGCGGTGCGAACAGGCGGCCCTCCTGCGCCTGCAGGGTGAACACCGGCAGGAAGCTGACGGTGATGATGAGCAGGCTGAAGAACAGCGCCGGCCCCACCTCGGCCGCGGCGTCGGCCGACAGGCGGAAGTACTCCCGGCTGCTGGGCGTCGCGTTCGGATGCTTGTTGTGCCAGGCCTCGAGGTGCTTGTGGGCGTTCTCGATCATGACGATGGCGGCGTCGACCATGGCGCCGATGGCGATGGCGATGCCGCCGAGCGACATGATGTTGGCGTTGATGCCCTGCTGGCGCATGACGATGAAGGCGATCAGCACGCCCAGGGGCAGCGAGATGATGGCGACGAAGGACGAGCGCAGATGGAACAGGAAGGCGGCGCACACCAGGGCGACGATGAGGAATTCCTCCGCCAGCTTGTGGGTCAGGGTCTCGACCGAGCGCTTGATCAGCCCCGAGCGGTCGTAGGTGGGGATGATTTCCACGCCTTCCGGCAGGCTGTATTTCAGTTCCTCCAGCTTGTCCTTTACTGCGGCGATGGTGTCGAGGGCGTTGGCGCCGGAACGCATGACGATGACGCCTCCCACCACCTCGCCTTCGCCGTCCAGTTCCGCGATGCCGCGACGCATCTGCGGACCGGTCTGGATGCGCGCGACGTCGCGCAGCAGGATCGGGGTGCCGGCCGCGCCGAGGCCGACCGGGATCGCCTCGAAGTCTTCCAGCGATTGCAGGTAGCCGCTGGCGCGCACCATGTATTCGGCCTCGCCCAGTTCCAGCACCGAGCCGCCGGCCTCCTGGTTGGCGCGGCGTACCGCGGCGACGATGCGCGACAGCGGCACGTTGAGGGCGCGCATGCGCTCCGGGTCGATGAGGATCTGGTACTGCTTGACCATGCCGCCGATGGTGGCGACCTCCGCCACGTTGGGCAGGCCCTGCAGTTCGAACTTGAGGAACCAGTCCTGCAGCGAGCGCAGCTGCGCCAGGTCGTGTTTGCCCGACCTGTCGGTCAGCGCGTACTCGTAGATCCAGCCGACGCCGGTGGCGTCGGGACCGATCGCCGGCTTGGCCGATGCCGGCAGCTTGCTGGCCGCGGTGTTGAGGTATTCGAGCACCCGCGAGCGCGCCCAGTACAGGTCGGTGCCGTCCTCGAACAGGATATAGACGTAGGAATCGCCGAACATCGAATACGCCCGCACCACCCGCGCGCCGGGCACCGACATCATGGTGGTGGCGAGCGGGTAGGTGACCTGGTCCTCGACCACCTTGGGAGCCTGGCCGGGGTAGGGCGTGCGGATGATGACCTGGACGTCGGACAGGTCGGGGATGGCGTCGAGCGGCGTCTTCAGCACCGAGACGACGCCCCAGGCGGTAGCCATCAGGGTGACGAGCACCACCAGCAGACGGTTGGCCACGGACCAGTGGATGAGCTTGGCGATCATGGTCGTCCCCTCAATGGCCGGCGTGGGCGCCGGGCTTGTCGGGCGCAGGGCGGATGGCCGTTACCGGAAAGTCGCCGCCTTCCTTCACCAGGTCGAACTCCACCTGCTGCCCGGGCTTGAGCCCCTCGAGGATCGCCGGGTCCCTGACATCGAACTCCATGGTCATGCCCGGCCAGTCGAGGCTGGGGATGGGATCGTGCTCCATCTCGAGGAAGCCGGTTTTCGCATCGACTGCGGTGATGCGGGCGCTGCCGGTGTGGACCTGCTGGCCCGCCGGCTTCATTTTCTCCAGCACGCCCTTCAGGTTGGCTTCGGATTCGATCAGGAACTGGCCCGAGGTGACCAGCTGTTCACCTCCGGACAAGCCTTCCAGGACCGCAGTCTGGCCACCGCTCTGCATGCCGGTCGTGACTTCGACCGGCTGGAAGCGGCCGTCGCCCTGGGCGATCAGGACCAGGCTGCGCTTGCCGGTGGTGATGACTGCCTCGCTCGGCACCAGCACCGCTTCTTCACCCCTGCCGCCGTAGAGCGTGACCTTGGCGAACATGCCCGGCTTCAGCTTGAGCCCGGGGTTGGCGAGGACGATGCGTACCGGGTGGGTGCGGGTGCCGGCGTTGACCGCGGGAGTGAGGTAATCCACCGTGCCCTCGAAGACCTCGCCGGGCAGGCTGTCGACGCTGATCTCCACCGGCCTGCCGGCAGCGATCCAGTCCGCCTGGCTTTCCATGACTTCCGCCGTGACCCAGACCTTGGACAGGTCGGTGATCTCGAGCAGCGGCATGCCGGCGCTGACCGCGGCGCCCGGATGCACCGAAATCTTCGAGACGACGCCGCTGGCGGGCGCGTAGTAGTTGACCCGGCGCATCGCCTTGCCGCTTTTCTCGAGCGCATCGATCTGGCTCGGTGACAGCCCGAGGAAAGCCAGCTTCTGCCGTGCCGCGGCGATCCAGCGCGGGTCTTCCGGATGCTTCAGGGCGAGCAGGAATTCCTGCTGCGCGGTGTACAGATCGGGGCTGTAGATTTCGGCGATCAGCTGGCCGCGCCTGACCGGATCATTGAGGGTATGGACATGCAGCGCCTCGATCCAGCCGTTGACCCGGGTCTGCAGCAACTGCACGCGGTTGTCGTCGGCGCGGACGTAGCCGACGGTATCGATGCGCCGCCACAGCCGCCCACGCTCGGCCGGAGCGGTGCGCACGCCGAGGTTCTGCACCACCCGCGGATCGATGCTGATGCTGCCCTGCGTCTCCTCGCCGGCATACCTGGGGACCAGGTCCATGTCCATGAAGGGCGATTTGCCAGGCTTGTCGAAATGCTGGTCCGGCACCATCGGGTCGTACCAGTAGAGCACCTGTTTTTCGCTGCCGGAGCTGGCAGCGGCGTCCGCTGCCGGTGGCGCGGAATGGTCAGACCTGTTCTCGAGTATGAGCCACGCGCCTGCCCCGCCGAGAGCGAGACCGGCAAGCAGTACAGCGATCAATTTGAGATT
>JBAPWR010000120.1:0-1963 GCA_049283775.1 Thiobacillus sp. | reverse complement strand
GTACTGGGAACTGGTGCTCGGCGAATGGCGGCACGCCAATCTGATGCATATCGTGACCGAAACGGATCCGCACAGCGGGGCGCTGTTTGCCCGCAATGCCTATGGCCGCGAATGCGCCAATCGGGTCGTGTTTGCGCATGTCAGCGAGCGCGCGCATTCGGTGACCGGAAACCGGACCGAGTTCATTGGCCGCAACGGCTCGCTATTTAGCCCGGCGGCCATGCGCCGCAAGCGCTTGTCAGGAAAGACCGGTGCGGGTCTCGATCCCTGCGCCGCGATCCAGACCCCAATCGAACTGGCCGACGGAGAAGAGCGTGAGATCGTGTTCGTCTTCGGTGCGGCCCGCGATGACAACGAAGCGCACTATTTCATCGAGCGATTCGGCGGCGTGGCGGGCGCACGTCAGGCATTGGAAACGGTATGGGGGTATTGGAACCACACCCTGGGTGCAGTGCACGTTGAAACGCCGGATCCTGCATTGGACGTCATGGCCAACGGATGGCTGATTTACCAGACGATGTCGTGCCGGCTCTGGGGCCGCAGTGGCTATTACCAGTCCGGCGGTGCCTACGGTTTCCGCGATCAATTGCAGGACACTATGGCGCTGATCCATGCGACCCCATGGCTCGCCCGCGAACAGTTGATCCGTTGCGCCGAACACCAGTTTCTCAAGGGGGACGTGCAACACTGGTGGCACCCGCCCGGCGGACAAGGCGTGCGCACCCATTTCTCCGACGATTATCTGTGGCTGCCGTATGCAACCTGTCGGTATGTGCTGGCGACTGGCGATACCGGTGTACTCGACGAGTCAGTGCATTTCCTCGAAGGCCGCGAGTTGAATCCGGAAGAAGAGGCTTACTACGACCATCCGCAGCGTTCGACTGAAGCGGCAAGCCTCTATGAACATTGTGTGCGTGCCATCAAGCACGGGCTACGCTTTGGCGAGCATCACTTGCCGCTGATGGGCTGCGGCGACTGGAACGATGGCATGAATCTCGTCGGCCGTGATGGCAAGGGCGAGAGCGTTTGGCTGGCGTGGTTCCTCTACGACAACCTGCAACAGTTTGCCGGCCTGGCGCATCGCCGTGACGATGCAGCCTTTGCCGAAATGTGCACCGCGCAAGCTGCGCTGTTGCGCACCAATATCGAGGTCCATGCCTGGGACGGCGAGTGGTATCGGCGCGCCTATTTCGATGATGGCACCCCCCTGGGTTCGTCCAGCAATGAAGAATGCCAGATCGACTCGATCAGCCAGAGCTGGGCCGTCATTTCGGGCGGCGGCGATTCCGAGCGCGCCAGCCAGGCAATGGATGCGGTGGACCAACACCTGGTGCGACGTGATACGCAGATCATCCAGCTGCTCGATCCGCCCTTCGATCAATCAGACCTCGAGCCCGGCTATATCAAGGGCTATGTACCCGGTGTGCGCGAGAATGGTGGCCAATATACCCATGCGGCCATTTGGGCCACGACGGCGTTTGCCATGATGGGAGACCGGGAACGCGCGTGGGAATTGTTCGGCATGCTCAATCCCATCCATCACGGCAGTCAGCCGGATGAGATCGAGCGCTACAAGGTCGAGCCGTACGTTATGTGCGCGGACATTTACGCTGTGTCGCCCCACACTGGACGCGGCGGCTGGACCTGGTACACCGGGGCGGCAGGCTGGATGTACCGGCTCACCGTGGAAACCCTGCTGGGCCTGCATCTGGAAGGGGATCATCTGCGCATGGCACCGTGCATCCCAGCCGATTGGGAATCGTACAAAATCCAATATCGCTTTCACGACACCTTCTACCACATCACGATCAGGCGCGTCGGAAAGAGGCCGGAGCATGCAACCCACGTGACGCTGGACGGTGTCGTTATTAATGGTGCCGGCATCGAGGGGGCAGAGAAGCTGCAAGGCATGATCCCCTTGGTGGATGACCGCAGGGATCATTTCGTCGAGGTGGAATTGACC
>JBAPWR010000119.1:0-2823 GCA_049283775.1 Thiobacillus sp. | reverse complement strand
GCAGTGGTGTTGATGAAGCCGAGCCTGCCGCGCCGTTGCTTCGATCTGTGCATCCTTCCGCAGCACGACGGCGTCAAACCTGATGCGCACACGCTTTTGACCGAGGGGGCGATCAACCGCGTCCAGCCTGCGCCCGAGCGTGACCCGAACCGCGGCCTGCTGTTGATTGGCGGCGTGTCGAAGCATTTCGAATGGGACAGCGACGCAGTGCAGGTGCAGATCAAGAGCATCGTCGCGCGCACCCCCGAGGTGAACTGGACGCTCACCACCTCGCGCCGTACCCCCGATAATTTTCTGGCGCAGTTGCCGGCCGCTCCCAATCTGAGCGTCATCCCCCACACTGCCACCACGCCCGACTGGCTGCCCGAACAGCTATCCCGCAGCGGCACGGTATGGGTCACTCCTGACAGCGCCTCGATGGTTTACGAAGCGCTGACCGCAGGTGCCGACGTCGGCGTGTTCGACCTGCCGGTCAACCCGAAAAGCCGCATCGGCTGGGCCATCGCCCATCTCGCCGACGGCCAGCGCATCACCCGCTTCGTCACGTGGTGCGCGCATGGCAAACTGCTCCCCAACCTTCACCCCCTGGCAGAAGCCGACCGCTGCGCAAACTGGATACTTGAATGGCTAACGAGAAAAAACTGACTGTATTGCAGGTGCTGCCTGCACTGGAATCCGGCGGGGTCGAGCGCGGCACGCTGGAAGTGGGCAAATATCTGGTGGAGCACGGACACCGCTCCATCGTCATGTCCGCCGGCGGCCGCCTTGTCGAGCAACTACTGCGCGAAGGCAGCGAGCATGTCGCCTGGGACATCGGCGCCAAGCGCCTCTCCACCTTCCGCCTGGTGCTGCGTCTGCGCCGCTTTTTGACGGAGAACGGCGTCGACATCCTGCACGTGCGTTCGCGCATGCCGGCTTGGGTATGCTTTATGGCGTGGAAGGGGATGGATCCGGAGAGCCGGCCGCATTTAGTCACCACCGTGCACGGCCCCTACTCGGTAAACGCCTACAGCGCAGTGATGACAAAGGGTGAACGTGTCATCGTCATCTCTGAAATGATTCGCGACTACGTGCTGAAGAATTACTCCGGGGTCGATCCCAACAAGCTGCGCCTGATCTACCGTGGCGTCGACCCCTTGGCCTCCCCACATGGTTACAAGCCTGATTCGGCATGGCTGGAAAGATGGTACGAGGAATTTCCGCAGACTCGCGGCAAAAAGCTGATCACGCTACCCGCCCGAATTACTCGCTGGAAGGGTCAGGAAGACTTCATCAAAATAATGGGGCGCCTCAAGGACCAAGCCCCCAAGGCCCACGGACTGGTCGTTGGCGAAACCAAAAAGGGCAAGGAGGGATTCCTCGATGAACTGAAAGCCAAGGCCGTCGAACTCGGGGTGGCCGACAGGGTGACTTTCACCGGCCATCGCAGCGATCTGCGCGAAATCATGGCCATCTCGGATGTCGTGCTGTCCTTGTCAAGAGAGCCAGAAGCTTTCGGCCGCACCACGGTCGAGGCACTCAGCCTGGGAATACCGGCGGCCGGCTACAATCACGGTGGCGTGGGAGAGCAGCTGGCTGCGATCCTTCCAGAGGGTCGCATCGCAGTCGGCGACATCCGTCAAATGGCAAGATTGACAGCGGATTGGCTGAAGAAGCCGCCAGTGGTACCCCATCCTCAGCCGTTTACCCTGGAGAAGATGCTTGCTTCGACCCTGCAGACTTACTTTGAGGTGATAGCGGGCTGAGCTTGTGCAGGCTGCCGAGAGCATCAACGTTATAATCCAAAATTCATCGTGGCCAACGAAACATGACTAAGCAACTCAAAGAGATCAGCCGTACTCTGCGCATCCCGTTCAACAGGTTTTTTGCTTTTCGCCGGCTCCGGCGTTATCACGCCGGATCCCGTAGTCTGGAAGACACGGTTGACTGGGCAATGAACTTCGGCCGCTACGGCTACTTCACCATCCACACACTGCAGAAACGCCCTGAGATCCTGGCACTGGCAAGAGTCGTCGATGAACTAAAACCTCAGACCATTCTTGAGATAGGCACCGCCCGGGGAGGAACACTTCTGATCTGGTCGAGACTCGCCGCCGAGAAGGTGATCAGCTGCGACCTGGTTCATCGTGAGCCGCAAAAGGCCCTACTTGAAGCACTTCCGCCGCCAGGCTCCAAATGTCGCGTGAAGCTCCTGACAGGAAATTCCCATTCGACAGAATTCAAACGACAGGTAGCCGCCGAGTTAGCCGGCAAGAAGGTCGACTTTCTGTTCATCGACGGCGACCATACCGTTGAGGGCGTGGAAGCAGACTACGAGGACTACCGCGAATTCGTCCGCCCGGGCGGCATCATCGCGTTCCACGATATCGTCGAAAAACAGCCCTTCGAAACCAATCAGGTACATCAATTCTGGCAGCAGATCAGGAAACAAACTGCGACCGAAGAATTCATCAGCGACCCTGATCAATGCGGCTTTGGGATCGGCATCGTGCGGGTGCAATAAACCACAACCGTAGCATGCCCACCCAAAGCAAAGTCGACTTCATCATCATAGGAGCGCAAAAGGCCGGCACAACCTCCCTTTTTCATTACCTCAGGGCACACCGGCAGATCCATATCCCTTTCGTAAAGGAAGTCGGTTTTTTCTCGCGCGAGCGGTTGTTCAATAAGGGGGTATCCTGGTACCTGAACCAGTTTGCAGACGCAACCCCGCATCAGATCGTTGGCGAGGCTTCCCCCCAAATAAATGATGAATCCGGCAGTTCCCGCCCGCATTCATGCCCTGTTTCCAGACGTCAAGCTGATAGCCATTCTCCGCAATCC
>JBAPWR010000118.1:0-2098 GCA_049283775.1 Thiobacillus sp. | reverse complement strand
AATACGCATAATGCCAAGCCGGCCTGCTCCGCTGCCGCGGATTCAACGGCTCCGCCGCCGAGGCCGCACAAGCGGACGACCGCGCGACTGGTCCAGCGTACGCGTATGGCGCTCATCTTTTTTCTCTCCGTGCTCCTGTCCTGAGGAGCGTTCCGTAGCGATACTCAGGCCCGCCAGACGGCAGACGCCCGTGGGCTGGTCGAAGTCGCCGACATGATACACATTCCGCATGACCTCGCACCGACACCTCCACGTCGCCGGAGGCCGGATCGCCGTCATCATGCTGATGGCGGCCCCCTATAGATCCTCGCGTCGCAGCAGGAAGACGAACTGGTCGCCGCCCGACGTGTCGAGCCAGGTGAAAGGCAGGGCCGGGAATGCGGCTTCGAGCACCTCGCGGTTGTGGCCGATCTCGACCACCAGCAGGCCGCCGGGATTGAGGTGGTCCTTCGCCTGGGCGAGGATCTGCCGCGTCGCGTCGAGGCCGTCCGCACCGGAGCCGAGCGCCAGTGCCGGCTCGGCCTGGTATTCCTGCGGCAGCACGGCGACCGATTCGGCGTTGACGTAGGGCGGGTTGCTGATGATCACATCGTAGCTGCGGTCGTCCAGCGCCTGGAACAGATCCGACTCGAGCAACTCGACGCGATCCTGCAGGCCGTAGTCGGCGACGTTCCTGTTCGCGACTTCCAGCGCGTCCGGCGAAAGATCCACCGCATCGACATCGGCGTTCGGAAAGGCCAGCGCCGCCAGGATGGCGAGACAGCCGGAGCCGGTGCACAGATCGAGTACGTGGGTCACTTCCCCGGCATCTTCCAGCCACGGCGACAGCTGTTCCAGCAGCAGTTCGGCGATAAAGGAGCGCGGCACGATCACCCGCTCGTCGACGTAGAAGCGGTGTCCTGCCAGCCAGGCCTCGTGGGTCAGGTAGGCTGCCGGCAACCGTTCGCGCACGCGCCGCTCGATCACCGCCTGCACTTCCTCCGACTCGCCGTGCGTCAGGCTGGCGTCGAGAAAGGGATCCAGCCGGTCGAGCGGCAGATGCAGGGTATGCAGGATCAGGTAGGCCGCCTCGTCGTAGGCGTTGTCCGAACCATGGCCGAAAAACAGTCCCGCCTCGTTGAAGCGCGAAACCGCGAAACGCAGCCAGTCGCGGAGGGTGATGAGGGATTCGGTATCGTCGAAATGTTTCATTCATTTTTCACCGCAAAGTACGCGAAGGATCGCGAAGGAAAGCCAAAGCGGGCAATTCAATTGTCCATGTGCCATGGCTGAACCCGGGTGTGCTTCGTGGCGCATGGTTCGCGAGGTCTTCCTTCGTTTCCTTTGCGTCCCTGGCGGTCAAGAATTTTTCCCTAATTGGAATCGAGTTCAGCTCAGTAGTTTTTCCAGGGTCTTCTGGTAGATCGTCGCCAGCTTCTCGATGTCTTCCACTGCGACGTGCTCGTTGAGCTTGTGGATGCTGGCGTTGAGCGGACCGAACTCGACGACTTCGCGGCAGATCTCGGCGATGAAGCGGCCGTCGGAGGTGCCGCCGGTGGTGGAGAGCTCCGGGGTGAGGCCGGTGACTTCGCGGATCGCCTCGCTCAAGGTGTCGCACAACGGACCGCGCTGGGTGAGGAAGGGTCTGCCGGAGAGGTTCCAGTCGATCTCGTAGTCGAGCCCGTGGCTGTCGAGGATCTCGTGCATCGCGTCCATCAGGCCTTCGGCGGTGCTGGCGGTGGAGTAGCGGAAGTTGAACTGGATCTCGACCACGCCGGGGATGACGTTGCTGGCGCCGGTGCCGCCATGGATATTGGATATCTGCCAGGTCGTCGGCGGGAAGTAGGCGTTGCCCTCGTCCCACATGGTGTCGGCGAGTTCGGCGATCGCCGGCGCGGCGAGATGGATAGGATTCTTCGCCAGGTGCGGGTAGGCGATGTGGCCCTGCACGCCCTTGACGCGCAGGGTGCCGGACAGCGAACCGCGCCGGCCGTTCTTGATGGTGTCGCCGAACTCGGCGGCGCTGGTCGGTTCGCCGACGATGCAGTAGTCAAGCATTTCATTGCGTGCCTTCAGCGCCTCGACCACTTTAACCGTGCCGTCGGTGGCGGGGCCTTCC
>JBAPWR010000117.1:0-3855 GCA_049283775.1 Thiobacillus sp. | reverse complement strand
GCATGGTGGTGGCGGCGAGGCCGAAGTTCACCGCCAGCAGCAGGCTGCCCTGGAACGCGACGGCATCCAGGCTGAACAGGCCGATGATCACCAGCGAGGTATGGCTGACCACGGCGAAGGCGATCAGCGACCTCAGGTTGACGCGCTGCAGTGCCAGCAGGGCGGCGTAGAAAATCCCGGCGACGGCGAAGGCGGCCACGTAGGGATACCAGGCGGCCACCGCATCCGGCAGGATGGGCAGGACGAAGCGCACCATGCCGTAGATGCCCAGTTTCACCCCCAGCAGCAGCGTCGGCGCGATCGCCATGTCGCCGTGCAGGGCGACGGGGCGCAACCAGCCGTGGAAAGGGAAGATGGGGGTGCGTATGCCGAGGCCGTAGAACAGCAGGAAGAAGGCCACCACGCCGATCTGTTGCGGCACGGGATGGCCGGCCAGGGCCAGCAGGTCGAAGGTCCAGGCCTGGCGGGTGGCGTCGTGATAGGCCCAGCCGACTGCCAGGGTGCCGGCGAGCAGCATCAGCAGGCCGACCCCCTGGAACTGCAGGTAACGGCTCGTCGCCAGGGCCCGCTCCGGAGAGAACGACCAGCGTCCCACCAGGTAGCCGATGAGGGCCAGTTCGACGATCGAGGCGAGCGCGAACCACAGCAGATCGAGGCTGACCAGCATCGACATCATCACCGCCTCCACTGCCAGGATGATGGCCAGCAGACGCGCGGGCTCGGCGAGCTGGCGAACCCGGGCGTAGAACGGCAGCAGGACGACGATGAGCGCCGCCAGCAGCACGAAGAGGACGGTCACGCCGTCGGCGCCGGCGTGATAGCTCAGAGGGCCGACGAGGTCCAAGCGTTCGGCGAACTGGAAGGCCGGGTTGGCGATGTCCAGTCCGCGGTACAGCAGCAGCGCCAGGCCCAGTTCAGCCAGGGTCACGGCGTGCCCGACGACCAGGGAAAGCGGGCGCTCCCCCAGTCGCAGCAGCGCGACGGCTCCCAGCAGCGGCAGGAGTTGCAGCGTCGCCAGCAAGGGCCACGCGGCGTGCGTGTTCCAGAACAATTCGCTCATCACAGGATCACCACGATCGTCGCCATGATCAGCACCAGCAGGTAACGCGGCTGCTCCAGCAGCGACTCGACGAATCTCAGCCACACCCCGAGGCGGGCCAGGCCCCGCCCGAGATGGCCGCCGCCCTGCAGCACCAGGCGCTGTTCGAAACGGTCGAAGCGCTGTGCCGACCAGACCAGCAGCCTGCCTGCCAGTCCCCGTCCCTTCACCACTTCCTCGGACGGGGCGAGGAGCTCGGCGGCGCGCTGCGTCTCGGACATGCCCACCAGTCGGCTCACCACGTTCTCGTCGATGGCGTGCAGGTCGCGTGCCAGGGCGCGGGTCGGCTGGGTCAGCAGACGATCGCTCAGGGCTTCGATCCAGAAGCGCTGCAGCGCCGCGGTGTACAGCCACTGGTGGCGCGCGAGCCAGGCCGGGGCGGGTGGGGTGGGGGCATCGAGCAGATGCATGTAGGAGGGCGCCGCGAGGAATTGCCAGCCGCGCCACAGCGCGTGCAAAGCGGCATGCCAGGCGGCCAGCTCGAACCAGCCCAGGCCGATGGCCAGGAACATCAGGCCGACCTGGGCCACCACGGCGAACAGCAGCGCCGATTTCACGTCGGACTGCACGTAGCCGACCAGCCAGCCGTAGATCGCGGTGAGGGCGCCGAGCAGGGCGATCAGGAACAGCACACCCGGGGTCTGGACCAGCACGGGCTCGAGGCGTACCAGGAGGACGACCCCGGCGTGGACCATCACCGCACCGTAGAAGATCGCCGACGAGGGGGTCGGTCCTTCCAGGGCGCGGGTGATCCACGGGGTGAACGGCAGCTGGGCCGACTTCGCCAGCGCGGCAGTGACGAAGCCCAGGGCGATCAGGCTCACGTACAGGGTCGGCAGGCGGTCGCTGCCTGCCGCCAGCGCGGGCCAGTCGAGACCGCCGACCCACAGCGTGGACAGGGCGATGGCGAATAGCAGGCCAGCGTCGCCCACGCGGTTGGTGAGGAAGGCGCGCTGGGCGTTGACGGTGGCGGTGGGCCGTTCGAAGGCGTAACCGATGAGCAGCCACGAGGCGAGTCCCATCAGCTCCCAGCCGACGAACACCAGGGCGGCGTTGCCCGCCAGCACGACCAGCAGGATGCCGCCGGAAAACAAATTCATGCCGACGAAGAAGCGATGGAAGCCGGCCTCGCGGTGCATGTAGTTGAACGCGAACTTCAGCGTCGCCAGGGTGATGAAGGCCGCCACGCTGGCGAAGCCGAGGGACAGGCCGTCCAGCGTGAACGACAGCGGCACGTGCCAGTCGCCGGCGGCAAACCAGTCGCCCAGGCTGGTCTGGCCCGGCCAGCCGTGGAACAGTCCGAGGGCGGCGTAGGCGAGCAGCAGGAGCAGCGCCGGCACGGCCGCAGCCAGGGTGAGTGCGGCGGTCAGGCGTTCGGTGGCCTCCGCGTGGGTTCGCGCGAACAGGCGCGTGGCGGCGATGAGCAGGGCCGCCACGAGGGGCAGCGCCGGCGCCAGGGCGACCAGTTGCAGCGGGACGGGGAATGCCGTCATCAGCGCACGCCCTCGGCCGGCGAGGCGATTAGGGCCGGCGGCAGGTTGTCGCGCCGGCCGCGCATCCACTCCGCGGAAGTCTTCACCATGGGTAATGTGCTAGCCGCACCCTGCCATTCGGCCCAGCCGCTGCCGGGCACGAAGCGACATATCGTCGGCGAGTCGGGATCCTTGGCGGCCAACTGTAGCCAGCCGTTGCCGATCAGCTCCTGCAGCACGGGCTGGCGCGCATAGATCGCGCCGAGGACGTCGGCGCTGTGCTCGACGATGACGAGCAGACGCATCGCCTCGTGGATCTCGATCATCTGCGAGGGCAGGCCGGTGCGCAGGTCAGAGCTCGCGCCGTCCATCACCCCGAGGAGTCCGGCGATGTTGTGGGTGATCTTGGAACCCGAGCCGTAACGCTCGTTGCTCACGGTCGAAAAGTAGTACTCCAGGTTGATGCCTGCCCCGACCAGGCCGTTGGCCACCAGCATCGGCTCGAGCACCCGGCCATCGGGGTCCGCGCTGCAGTCGTAGGAGATCAGGAACATGCGGCGGTCGAAGAAGGCGCCGCGGGTGGCGGCGCGGCCGCCGATGAAGGCCGAGGCGTTGTTGACGTGGCCGAGCTCCGGCCGTGCCTGCGAATAGTCGTGGCGGCGTCCAACGACATGGTGCCGGGCCCGCTCCGGCGTGAGGTCGAGCGGGGCGGAGAGGAAACGGCGGCAGCGTTCCTGGGCGTGCAGTGCGCCGGCGCGGCGCAGCGCCGCGTCGAGTTCGGCGAAGGCTTGGGCATGGCTGACGGGCAGTGCTTCGGCGTCGTACCAGCTGAACGAGTCGTCGCAGGTATTGTGCTCGCAGCCGAGGAAGCGGGTCCCGGCGGGAATGTCGATGGCGCGCGCGCGCAGCTGTTCGCGCACTTCCGGCCGGTTGGCCATGGCGGCGAACAGGCGGGCGTTGGGGCCGGAATGCCGGCCGGAACAGGCACCGCAGTCGTAGGCCGACATGTGCGGGTTGTTGAGGCTGGCGGAACCGTGGCCGACGATCACCACCAGGGGCGAGAAGCCCCGCGTCAGGCCGATCGCGGTGAGGAAGGTGGACACCCGTTCGGCCTGTTCCGTCACCGTGTAGCCGGCGCGGGGGGTCGCGGCGGTGGCGGGCGTGTCGGTCACCGCGGTGTAGCGCAGTTCGGTGGCGACCCGGCCATCCAGATTATCGCGCAGCCGGGTGGTCCAGCGTCCCAGTGCCGCTGGCGCCAGCATTCTGCCGGCCAGCATGGCCAGC
>JBAPWR010000116.1:0-9389 GCA_049283775.1 Thiobacillus sp. | reverse complement strand
ACTCGACAGTCCGATCAGCACAAGCATCATGCTGATGATCCAGAAACGCACGGGAGGGTTCTGGTGTCGCCAACGTGCCGGCTGTGCCGGCACATGAGTCTCCCCCGAACCATTCCATGATGCGTTTCATCCTGATTGCGCTCATCTCAGTTTCAAACTCGACAGTCCGATCAGCACAAGCATCATGCTGATGATCCAGAAACGCACCACGACCTGGTTCTCTTTCCAGCCTTTGAGTTCGTAGTGGTGGTGGATGGGTGCCATGCGGAACACGCGCTTGCCGGTGAGCTTGAACGAGGCGACCTGCACCATCACCGACAGGGTCTCGACCACGAACACGCCGCACATGATGAAGAGCACGATCTCCTGGCGCACGACGACGGCCACCACGCCGAGTGCGGCGCCCAGCGCCAGCGCGCCGACGTCGCCCATGAAGACCTCGGCCGGGTACGCGTTGAACCAGAGGAAGGCGAGGCCGGCGCCGGCCATCGCCGCGCAGAAGATCGCCAACTCACCGGCGCCGGGCACGAAGGGCACGCCGAGGTATTTGGAGAACACCGCGTTGCCGGCGACGTAGGCAAAGATCGCCAGGGCGCTCGCGACCATCACCGTCGGCAGGATCGCCAGGCCGTCGAGTCCGTCGGTGAGGTTGACGGCGTTGCTCGAACCGACGATGACGAAATAGGTGAGCGCGATGAAGGCCAGTGCAGACAGGCTCAGGGTGGCGTGCTTGAGAAAGGGAATGATGAGCTCGGTATGTGCGGGCAGGCTGGCGTTGTTCCACAGGTAGACCGCGACCGCCAGGCCGATCACCGATTGCCAGAAATACTTCCAGCGCGAGGGCAGGCCGCGCGAGTTCTTTTCCACCACCTTGCGCCAGTCGTCGACCCAGCCGATCAGGCCGAAGCCGACCAGGGTGAGCAGGGCGACCCAGACATATTCGTTCGACAGGTCCGCCCACAGCAGGGTGGTGATGGTGACCGACACCAGGATCAGCGCGCCGCCCATGGTCGGGGTGCCGGCCTTGATCAGGTGGGTCTGTGGACCGTCGCTGCGTACCGACTGGCCGATCTTCAGTGCGGTCAGCTTGCGGATCACCGCCGGACCGACGATGAAGGAGATGGTCAATGCGGTGAGCGTGGCCAGCACGGCACGCAGGGTCAGGTAATTGAAGACATTGAAGGCACGGATGTCCTGGCCGATTTGCTGGAAGAGCCATAGCAGCATGTCAGTGCACCTCGTTCCCGCGGCGCGCGGCCGCCGGGTCTTCCCTGAAGCTTTGTACGACGCGCTCCATCTGCATGAAGCGCGAGCCTTTGACCAGTACCGTGGTGCCGGAATCGAGCTCGTTTTCGAGGTCGGCGAGCAGTTCCTGGATGCGCTCGAAGTGCATCGCGCCCTTGCCGAACGAGCGCACGCTTTCGCGCGTCAGCTCGCCCAGCGCGAACATCCGGTCGACGCCGGCGGCACGCGCGGCGAGCCCGATCTGCGCGTGCATCGCCGGGCCCTCGGCGCCGAGTTCGCCCATGTCGCCGAGCACCAGGATCTTCTTGCCCGGCTGAGTCGCCAGAACCGCCAGCGCGGCTTTGACCGAGTCGGGATTGGCGTTGTAGGTGTCGTCGATGAAGGTGCTGCCGTGCAGCGCAGGGCTTCGCACCAGGCGTCCCTTGACCCCGCTGTAGGCTGCGAGTCCGACGACGATGCTGGAATGGGCCACGTCCAGGGCGAATGCCGCGGTCGCCGCCGCCAGGGCGTTGCGTACGTTGTGCTCGCCCGGCACTTGCAGGGCGATTTCCAGCGTCGCATTGGGCAGCTTGAGCGTCAGCGCGGAACCGTAGTCGCGCGGCTGCCAGATTCCGGATACCGCTGCAGGTGCCGAGAGGCCGAAGGTCAGCACCGTGCGCCGGGCGTTCATGTCGGCCCACATCGGCAGATGCGGGTCGTCGGCATTGAGGATGGCGATGCCGCCGTCGCCGAGACCGTTGAAGATTTCGCCCTTGGCGCGGGCGATCGCCTCGACCGAGCCGAGCAGGCCGATGTGCGCCGACAGTGCGTTGTTGACCAGCGCCACGTCGGGGCGGGCGAGCCGCGTCAGGTAGTCGATTTCACCGAGGTGGTTCATGCCCATCTCGAGCACGGCGTAGCGGTGGCTGTCGCGCAGGCGCAGCATCATCTGCGGCACGCCGATATCGTTGTTGAGATTGCCCTCGGTCGCCAGCACCGCCGCATCCGAGCCCGCTTCGGCGCGCAGGATCGCCGCGAGCATTTCCTTGACCGTGGTCTTGCCGTTGCTGCCGGTAATGGCGACGACCGGGATGTCGAAACGTGCGCGCCAGGCGGCCGCCAGTCGCCCCAGTGCCAGGCGGGTGTCGTCGACGCGGATCGCCGCGGCAATGTCGGGTGCCTGGCTGGCGTCGAGTACCACCCCGGCTGCGCCTTGCTGCAAGGCCAGCGCGGCGAAGGCGCCGCCGTCGAATTTTTCCCCGCGCAGCGCGATGAAGAGGTCGCCCGGCTGGATGTTGCGGCTGTCGGTGGATACCCGCAGCACGGTGGCATCGGTCCCGGCGTAGGGCACGCCGAGCATCGCAGCCACTTCGGAGAGGGTCAGGTTCATGTCAGCGCCTCCGCAAGGTCGGCGGATCGGCCGGCAACGGCATGTCGGCGCAGGTGGCCATTCGCGTTGCTCGCAGCTGCGCAGGCTCGGTCTCTCATGTCTCCACCTCTTCCCAGGTGGCCACGATGAAACAGGCCAGCATGTCGGTGCAGGTGGCCATTCGCGTTGCTCGCAGCTGCGCAGGCTCGGTCGCTCATGTCCACGCGGCAAGTGCCTTTCTGGCCATGGCCACATCGGAGAAGGGCAGGCGTTCGCCGGCGACTTCCTGGTAGTCCTCGTGGCCCTTGCCGGCGATCAGCACGATGTCGCCCTGGCGGGCGTTGCCGATGGCCTCGAACAGGGCACGGGCGCGGTCGGGCTCGACGCGCGGCTTGCCGCTGGCGCCGGCGAGGATGTCGTCGATGATGTGGCGCGGATCCTCGTTGCGCGGGTTGTCGCTGGTGATCCAGACCTCGTCGGCGGCTTTCGTGGCGGCCGCTCCCATCAGCGGGCGCTTGCCCTTGTCGCGATTGCCGCCGCAGCCGAAGACGCATACCAGGCGGCCGTCGCCGACGATTTCGCGCAGGGCGGCGAGCGCCTTTTCCAGCGCATCCGGGGTGTGGGCGTAGTCCACCACCACCAGCGGCTGCGCGCCGCCGCCGAGGGTCTGCATCCGCCCCGGCGGCGGCGTGATGTGGGCCAGCGCGGCACTGGCCTCGGCCAGTTCGACGTCCGACACCAGCAGGGTGGTCAGCACGGCCAGCAGGTTGGCGGCGTTGAAGCGCCCGAGCAACGGTGCGTGGATCTCGCCATCGCCCCAATCGGTGTGCACTTTCATGCGCAGGCCGTCCTGGGCCAGGCGCAGGTTTTCGCCTACCACCGCGCCGCGATGAAAACCATAGCCGGCCACCCGCGCGGTGCGGCTGTCGCTTTCCAGCCGGCGTCCGAACTCATCGTCGACGTTGAGCACCACCCAGTCGAGACCTGGCCAGGCGAACAGGCGTGCCTTGGCGGCGGCGTAGCTGTCCATGTCGCCGTGGTAATCGAGATGATCGCGCGACAGGTTGGTCAATACCGCGACATTGAAGCGGGTGCTGTTCACCCGCCCCTGGACCAGGCCGTGCGACGACACTTCCATGGCACAGGCTGTGGCGCCTTGCTGGCGGTAATGCGCCAGGCGCTGCTGCAGTTCGATGGCATCGGGCGTGGTGTTGACTGCCGGCGTCAGGCTGCCCGGCTTGTCCCCGGATGGGGGGAAGCCATTGCCGGCGGTGCCCACCACTGCGGTCTTGCGTCCGAGACGCGTCAGCGTCTGGGCCACCCAGTGCGCCACCGAGGTTTTGCCGTTGGTGCCGGTGATGCCGACCATATGCAGGCTGTGCGAGGGATCACCGTAGACATGGGCGGCAATCTCGCCGATGCGCGAACGCAGCCCGGACACCCCGGCGTTGGGCACCGGCAGCGCCGGATCCCACTGGAAATGGTCGGCTTCCCACAACACGCCGTCGACCCGGTTGGTCACCGCCTGGGCAATGAAGTCGCGGCCGTCGCGCGCCTCCCCGGGATAGGCGGCGAAGACGCGGCCTGGCCCGGCCTTGCGGCTGTCGTTGACCAGTTCTTTTACCGCCACGCCGAGCCGCTCGAGTATGTGCGGCACGCTTTCGACGCCTGGCCTGGAGCCGCCGGCGGAAGGCCCCGTGGCGTTGTCGGCCGTGGGATGCGAGAAAGGCGGAATGCTGGCGGATTCGACTTGCTTGTCCATCATGCCCCCCCGCCTGCACGTGTGCCGTTCTGGGTCACCTTGGTCGCCGTTTCCGGCGCGTCGGGCGGCAGACCCAGCTGGCGCAGGCTTTGCGACATGAGCTGGGCGAAAACCGGGCCGGCAACGCTGCCGCCGTAGTAGACCGCGCCCGAGGGCTCGTCGATCACCACGCCGATGATCAGCCGCGGATCGGATGCGGGTGCCATGCCGATGAACGAGGAGAGATAGCGGTCCGGGGCATAGCGGCCGTCGACCAGCTTGTGCGCCGTGCCGGTCTTGCCGGCGACGCGATAACCAGGCACCCGGGTGCGGGTGCCAGTCCCGCCTTCCTGGGTGACCGCCTCCATCATGCGGCGCACCTCGCGTGCAACCGCCGGCGAGAACACGCGCTCGCCGATGACTTCCTGGGGTTCGCGGCGCAGGAAGGACAGCGGCATCACTTCGCCGTCGTTGGCGAAGGCCATGTAGGCGCGTGCCAGCTGCAGCAGGCTGACCGACATGCCGTAGCCGTAGGCCAGGGTGGCGTGCTCGACCGGGCGCCAGCTAGCCGGATCGCGCAGGCGCCCCGCGGTCTCGCCCGGGAATCCCGAGCCGGGGCGCTGGCCGAAGCCCGAGCGGTGCAGGGTTTCCCAGTATTGCTGCGGGCTCAGGGTCATGGCCATCTTGACCGCCCCGACGTTGCTCGATTTCTGGATGATCTCGGTTACCGTCATCTGCGGGTGGGGATGGACGTCGCGCACCAGCTTGTTGCCGACGCGCCATGTTTCGGGCGTGTCGATGACGCTGTCGGGCTGATACAGGCCGCGTTCCAGCACGGCCGCGGCGACGAAGGGCTTGATCGTCGAACCCGGTTCGAAGGTGTCGATCACCGCGCGGTTGCGCATCAGCCCCGGCTCGTAGTTGCGGCGATTGTTGGGATTGAAGTGCGGCTGATTGGCCAGCGCGAGGATTTCACCGGTCTTGGCATCGAGCACGACCACGCTGCCGCCCTTGGCCTTGTGCTTGTCGATGGCGGCGGCCAGTTCGCGGTGCGCCAGGTACTGGATCTTCAGGTCGAGCGACAGGGCCAGGTTGCCGCCCATCTGCGCAGTCTTGATCGGCGCCAGATCACGGATCGCATTGCCCTTGCGGTCGCGCATCACCTGGCGTTCGCCGGCGCGGCCAGCAAGCCAGTCCTGATAGGCGCGCTCGACGCCCTCCTGCCCCAGGTCGTCGACATTGGTGAAGCCGACCACGTGCGCCGCCACTTCGCCGGCCGGATAATAGCGCCGGTATTCGCGCCGCAGGACCAGGCCGGGCGCGCCCATCGCCGCGATCTTCAGCGCCTGGTCCGGGGTGACCGGACGGCGCACGCTGAATTCACCTCGCGACCGACGCTTGAGCTGACGGCTCAGTTCCTGCGTGGAAATGTCGAGCACCTTGGCGAGCTGGGCGTGCTGCTGCGGGCTGAGCTTGAGTTCCTGGGGGCGCGCCCAAAGCGATTCGACCGGCGTGCTGATTGCCAGCAACTGGCCGTTGCGGTCGAGCACCATGCCGCGATGCGCGGGCAGCGTCAGGTTGCGGTTGGCCACCGCGTTGCCCTTGCCCTGCAGGTAGTCGGTGTTCAGGCCCTGCAGATAGAAGGCACGACCGGCCACCACGCCGAATCCGCTGAGCAGCAAAGCGGCCACCGTCACCATGCGCCAGGGTGCGAGATTGAGCTTGAGGAGTTTGCGCGAGTGATAGTTCATGGCGTATCGCCCAGCGTCTCCACCCGGATACGTTCATGCGGCGGGGTGATCAGGCCGAGCTGGGTGCGCGCGAGCAGGTCGACCCGCGCCGGATTGGCCCAGGTTCCTTGTTCCAGCTGCAATTTCCCCCACTGCTCGTCCAAGGCGAGTGCTTCCTTCTTCAGCCGCTCGAGTTCCACAAAATAGCTGCGTGCCTGGTGCTGCGACTGCACCAGGCCCAGTGCAGAGCCGATCAACAGCGCTGCCAGGATGAAGTTGATCCGGCCCATCACCTCGGCCTCCGACAGCTTCGTCTCGGCCCCGACAACTCACGTCGGCCTCCGGCGGCATTCGCCTGGCCGTCGATCCCACTGCGCGGGTCCCTCGCCGGGTGGCTCATGCCGCCGCCCCCACCCGTTCCGCCACTCGCAACACTGCGCTGCGCGCGCGCGGATTGGCTGCGACTTCGGCGTCGCTGGCGTGCTGCGCGCGGCCGACCAGTTTCATCCGTCCGGGTTTGAGCATCGCGGCGCGTATCGGCAACCGCGCCGGCGCCTGTTCGCCCTGCGCCTCGGCGCGCATGAAGCGCTTGACGATGCGGTCTTCGAGCGAATGGAAGCTGATCACCGCCAGGCGTCCGCCTGGTTTGAGCCGTTCCACGCAGTGCGGCAGGATCGCTTTCAACTCTTCCAGTTCGCGGTTGAGATAAATCCGTATAGCCTGAAAGCTTCGGGTCGCCGGGTGTTGCCCCGGTTCGCGCTTCCTGACCGTGCCTGCGATGATTTGCGCAAGTTGCGCGGTGCTGCGGATCGGTTCCGCCTGTCTTGCTGCAACAAGCGCGTGCGCAATCGATTTAGCAAACCGCTCTTCCCCGTAGGTGCGAATGACTTCACAAATCTCCCCCTCATCTGCGCTTGCCAGCCAGTCCGCCGCCGACAGCCCGCTGTCCGGATCCATGCGCATGTCGAGCGGCGCATCGAAGCGAAAGCTGAATCCGCGCGTGGCGTCGTCGAGTTGCGGCGACGACACCCCGAGGTCCAGCAGCACGCCGTCCACTTTTCCCACCCCCAGCTGGTCGAGCACCTCGTCCAGCTGGGAAAACCTGCTCTGCACCAGTGTCAGCCGCGCGTCCTGCAGGGCTTCGCCGGCGCGGACCGCATCGGGATCGCGGTCCATCGCGATCAAACGGCCCGCCTCGCCCAGCCGCTGCAGAATCAGCTGGCTGTGCCCGCCGCGTCCGAAGGTGCCGTCGACATAGATGCCGTCGCTCTTGATTGCCAGTGCCTCCACCGCCTCGTGTGCCATCACCGGCACATGCGCGGATGTCACAACGTGAACCCCTCCAGCTCCGGCGGCAGCGTGTCGTCCCTGAACGTCAGGGCCTGCGAGACCTGGGTCTCCCAGCGCGTCTCGTTCCACAGTTCGATCTTGCTGCCCTGGCCGACCAGCACGACGTTCTTGTCGAGGTCGGCGAACTTGCGCAGCATCGGCGGCAGGAGCACGCGACCGGTGCTGTCCATTTCCATGTCGTGGGCGTAACCGACCAGCAGCTGCTTGAGGCTGCGGGTGCGCGGATTGAAATCGGAGAGGCCGTTGAGTTTTTTCTCGATCGGCTCCCATTCAGGCAGGGGATAGAGCAGCAGGCACTGGCTCGGATCGGCCGTGACCACCACCCGGCCGGCGCCGTTGACCAGCAGGGCGTCGCGATAGCGCGCCGGCACCACTAGCCGGTTCTTGCTATCCAGACTTACCGTCGCGACTCCCCGAAACATGCCTCCCCCTTATTGGTTGGGCGCGAAATCAAACACGCCCGGTGTGGGATTATTCTCCCACAACTTCCCACTCTTCACCACTTGTCCCCACTATAGGGGATAGATTTGGGGGGGTCAAGCAAGCGGACGCAAAAAATCGCCTATGTCTCAAGGACTTAGGGGTGGTTTGGGGTTGTGGATAAGTTTCTGGAAAAACCTCAGCTTAGCGTACTGTTTTTCCATGTATTTCAGGAAAAAACGCTAACTGTTTGATTTAAAAAAGAAGTGGAAAAGTGGGCCGATAAGCCGGGTTCTGTCGTGGGCAACCATTCCTCTAGGCCGGCCATTGCTGACCGGCTCAAGCCACCTACCCGCAGACTCGGCGAGCAGCGTCAACGTCTGCCTATTTGGTGTTGCTCCGGATGGAGGTTACCGCGTTTCACGTCCACCCGGCTTGCGCCGGGCTTACTCGTCTCTGTGGCCCTATTCCTCGCCTCGCGGCGTCCGGCTGTTAGCCGGCATCCTGCTCTGTGGAGCCCGGACTTTCCTCTCCCGCTCGCGCGGCAGCGGTTGCCTGGCCCGCTTTCCCGTGGCGATTATCCTTCAAAAAGGCCGGGTATCCGCAGATGAAGCGGATTTGCGCAGATATTAGATGGACCAATCCCAATTCCATTAGGGTTGACGCCCCGAGTGTGCGCGGGGCATATGCCGTCGCCTGCTTCTGTAGATTTCATCTGCGCAACTCTGCGTCATCTGCGGTTCGAATTTCTGAAGTTTCGGCTTGACTGCATGCGCTGGTTTGCTACGCAACAGTACGGAGCCGAATCCGCGACTCCCTTCAAAGGAGAACGATCATGAGAAGACGGCTGTATTTCATGGTGCCGGACCTGGCGAGCGCCCGGCGCATCCGCGATGAACTGTTGCTTGCCCGCATCGGCGACGAGCATCTCCACGTCATGGCGAAGGACGGCGTCCCGCTGGCTGGCCTGCACGAAGCCTCGATCCTGCAGAAATCCGACTTCGTCCATGGTGCTGAAACCGGGCTGGCTGTCGGCGGGGGCATCGGCATCGTCGCCGGCCTGGTGGCGGTGTTCTTTCCACCGGCCGGGGTGGACCTGCAACTCGTCACCATATTGCTCACCGCCCTGATCGGCGCCGCCTTCGGTGCCTGGGTCTCGAGCATGGTGGCGAGTTCCATCCCCAATTCGCGGCTCAGGACTTTCGAGTCGGCGATCGCGGCCGGCCGCATCCTGATGATGGTCGACGTTCCGGCAGGGCGGGTGGAAGAAATCCGCAAGCTCGTCGCCGCGCATCACCCCGAAATCCAGGGCTCGAGTGTCGAGCCGACGATCCCGGCGTTTCCCTGAACAGGCACGCTCCATAGGCCGGCTGCCCGAGTGCGTGGGCAGGCGCGGGTCCTGAACAGACCCTCCTCAGACCGGGCGCCATGCCCGGTTTTTTCATCCGGCGATGCGCCAGCGCAGGGTTTCGCCGGCGCGCAGCGGCACCAGGGACTCGTCGCCCAGTTTCAGAGAGGACGGCGCAGTCCAGCTTTCACGGCGCAGGGTGACGGT
>JBAPWR010000115.1:0-3480 GCA_049283775.1 Thiobacillus sp. | reverse complement strand
GGCGATCGTCGACATGCACATGCCCGGGCTGTCGGGACCGCAGCTGGTGGCACTCTGGCGTTCGCAGGAAAGCACTCATCTGCCGATCATCATGCTCACCGCCGATGCCCGCGACGAAGCGCAACGCGCATGCCTCGATTCCGGCGCGGACAGCTTCCTGACCAAGCCGGTCGGCAAGCGCCAGCTCATCGACGAGGTCGCGCGTCTGGCACGGCCGGCAAGTGATCCGGCCCCGCCCGATTCGGAGCCGCTGCAGGCCGTGCTGGACGCGAATGTCCTGGACGAGCTGCTGCAACTCGGTGGCGCGGCCCTGATTCGCGACCTGATCACGAACTTCATCGCCGAGAGCGAAGAGACGCTGCCGCGGATAGCGCGCGCCCTCGCCGGCAGCGACCCCGGGCAGTGGCATGAGCAGCTGCACCGGCTCAAGGGCAGCGCCTGCGATGTCGGCGCATTGCGTCTGGCCGCGTCGTGCGCAGCGGCCGAGGGCATCAGGCCGGGAGAAGCGGACTCGCAGAAACGGCTCGACGTCGTGCGCGCCTCGCTGGCTGAAACGCTGACTGCATTGACCCGCTATCTCGACCGCAAACCGTCCGGCCATCACGCCTGATTCCAGGCGTCCTCACGCCGGCGATCGCCGGCCTAGAGCATCGTCAGCATTCTCACTGCCAGCACATACAGCAGCACGGCGAAGATGCGCTTGAGCGGCCGCACCGGCAGACGGTGTGCGGTGCGCGCGCCGAGCGGCGCGGTCAGCACGCTGCCGAGAACGATGCCGGCGAGCGCCGGCAGATAGAGATAGCCGAGGCTCGCGTCCGGCAAGCCTTCGCTGCGCCAGCCGCCCACGGCATAGCCCAGCGCGCCGGCCAGGGCGATGGGAAAACCGATTGCGGCGGACGTGCCGATGGCGCGATGCAGCGGGATGTTGTGCCACAGCATGAAGGGCACCGAGAGCGTGCCGCCGCCGATGCCGACCCAGCTCGACACCGCACCGATGACGCCGCCGGCAAGCGTGGTGCCGGCTTTTCCGGGCAGGCTGCGATGTGGCCGCGGCTTGAAGTCGAGCCACATCTGGGTGGCAGCGTAGAACAGGAAGGCGACGAAGAACAGCTTCAGCACCTGGCCCGGAAGCTGCGCCGCCAGCAGCGCGCCGGCCAGGGTGCCGGCGACGATGCCCGGCGTGATGCGCCGCAGCAACGGCCACTCGACTGCGCCGTGGCGGTGATGCGCGCGCACGCTCGACAGCGAGGTGAAGAGGATGGAAGCGAGCGAGGTGCCGAGAGCCACCTGCGGCTCCATCCCGGCGGCCAGGCCCTGCACCTGTAGTAGCGTGATCAGCACCGGCACGATGATCAGACCGCCGCCGACGCCGAGCAGCCCGGCGACGAAGCCCACCGCCAGGCCGAGCACGGCGTAGGCGGCGAGGAACGCCGGATCAGGCATCCAGGTGCTTGACGATGAAGGCGTATTCGGCGGGGTCGACCGGGGTGATCGAAAGGCGGTTGCCCTTCTGCAGGATGCGCATGTTGGCGAGCTCGGGATAGCCGCGGATCTCCGCCAGAGGCATCAGCCGCGTCTTCCTCACCAGCCTGACGTCGACGTTGAACCAGCGCGGCGTTTCCGGCGTCGCCTTGGGGTCGAAATACTTGTTCTTCGGATCGAACTGGGTGGCGTCGGGATAGGCCGGCACGCTGACCTCGGCCAGGCCGACGATGCCCGGCTCGGCACAGGACGAATGGTAGAACAGCACCTTGTCGCCGACCTTCATCTGGTCACGCATGAAATTGCGCGCCTGGTAGTTGCGCACGCCATACCAGGCGACGCTCTGCTTCGGCATCGCGGCAAGATCGTCGATGCTGACGTCGGACGGTTCGGACTTCATCAGCCAGTAGCGCATTCAAGCTTCCTCGCGCAGCGAAGCCTTGTCCCCCTCGCCCCTCGCGGGAGAGGGCGGGGAGAGGGGGAAACCGGCCAGGCACGGATGCAGTCGATCGAACATTTTCGTCAGGCGCGCTTGATCAGGGTGCCGACACCCTCGGTGGTCAGCACTTCGAGCAGCAGGGCATGCTCGACCCGGCCGTCGATGATGTGCGCGGTGTTGACGCCGCTGTTGACCGCGTCGACGGCGTAGCCGACCTTGGGAATCATGCCGCCGGAAATGGTGCCGTCGGCGATGCGCTCGTCGACCTGGCGCGGCGTCAGGCCGGTCAGCAGATTGCCTTCCTTGTCCAGCACGCCCGGCGTGTTGGTGAGGAAGATCACCTTCTCCGCCTTCAGCACCCCGGCCAGCTTGCCGGCGGCGACGTCGGCGTTGATATTGTAGGCATTGCCTTCCGGGTCGGTGCCGAGCGGCGCGACCACCGGGATGAAGTCGGCGGAGTCGAGCAGCTCGATAATCTTCGGATCGATGCTGGTAATTTCGCCGACCTGGCCGATGTCGACGAACTTGCCGAGTTCTTCCTTGCTCGCCACCAGCATCTTCCGCGCGTGGATGAAGTTGCCGTCCTTGCCGGTGAGGCCGACCGCCTTGCCGCCGTACTTGTTGATCAGGGTGACGATGTCCTGGTTGACCAGGCCGCCGAGCACCATCTCGACGACGTCCAGGGTTTCCTCGTCGGTGACGCGCATGCCCTGGATGAATTCGCTCTGCTTGCCGATGCGCGTCAGCAGGTTGCCGATCTGCGGCCCGGCGCCGTGCACCACCACCGGGTTCATCCCCACCAGCTTCAGCAGCACGACGTCGCGCGCGAAGGTCTCCATCAGCTTGGGATCGGTCATGGCGTTGCCGCCGTACTTGATGACGATGGTCTTGTCGTTGAAGCGCTGGATGTAGGGCAGAGCCTCGGAAAGGATCCGGGCCTTGTCGGCGGGCGCGAAGTCGGTCGTATGCATGGCGGTCAGGAGGGACAGGGTGGGCGGATTTTACTCCCTTGCCGCGGCAAGGAAAAAGCGCCTCCTTCCTCGCCATGCGTGCCCGGAACGGGCGCCGTTGAATTCTTTGCGGCTTGCCGCTAGCAGTCTGTCGGATTTGAAGAATCGAAGCGAAAATTCGGATGGGCGAGAGCAGATTTTGACGGTTGCGCCGGGCAATAGTCGTTCTATTGCCCAAGAAAGCGGCGAAATATGAGCCGGTCAGGCGGATTTGCAGCCGATTTACTTCACGTCCGACAGGCTGCTAAAGTGCCCGGGCACGCGCAGGAGACCGCATGACAAATGATCTGGACGCCCATACCTGGCTTGCCGAACACGGCGACTACCTGTTCAGGGTGGCGCGGCGCCAGCTGCACTCCGACGAACTGGCCGAGGATGCGGTGCAGGAAACCCTGCTCGCCGCACTGGGTGCGCGCGAACGTTACGCCGGCGATGCCAGCCCGCGTACCTGGCTCACCGGCATCCTCAAGCACAAGATCGTCGACCTGATCCGTCGCAATGTGCGCGAGGTCGAAATCCCCCGCGACGAGGAGGGCGAGGAAGCAATCG
>JBAPWR010000114.1:0-6081 GCA_049283775.1 Thiobacillus sp. | reverse complement strand
CCGGAGGCCATCAGGGTGAGCAGGATGGACGAGGGGCCGACCAGGGGGACCACGGCGATGCCGGCAAGGTGGGCGGCACGCACCAGGTCGGCGCCGGGGTCGGCGACAGCCGGGCAGCCTGCCTCGGACAGCAGTCCGACGTCGCGTCCGGCACGCAGCGGGGCAAGCAAGGGGTCGAGTTCGCTGTCGCGGGTGTGCTCGTTCAGTTCGTGCATCTCGATCTGCTGCATCGGCAGCGGGTGGCCCATGGCCTTGAGATGCGCGCGCGCCGTCTTGGCGCGTTCGACGATGAAGCAGTCGAGGCGGCGGGCGGCGGCGAGGGTGTCGGGCGGCAGGCAGGCCTCGGGGCTGGCCGGTCCGAGCGGAACCGGGATCAGGTAGAGGGTGCCGGCTGCCATGTCAGGACGTCGACGCCCTCGTTGCCGAGCATCTCGGTCAGCGCCATCAGCGGCAGGCCGATCAGCGCGGTGGGGTCGGGACTTTCCATGCGCTCCATCAGCGCGATTCCAAGCGACTCGCTCTTGGCCGAGCCGGCGCAGTCGTACGGCTGTTCCTTGAGCAGGTAGGCGCTGATCTGCGCGTCGCTGAGCGGGCGGATATGCACCACGGTCGGCACGTCGCGGGTCTGGGTGTGGCCGTTGCGGCTGTTGAGCAAAGTCAGCGCGGTATGGAAAACCATCGCCCGTCCCTGCATCTTTTTCAGCTGGGCGAAGGCCTTGTCGAAACTGCCCGGCTTGCCGAGCTGCTCGCTGTCCAGCATCAAGACCTGGTCGGAGCCGATGATTAAAGCGTCGGGATAAGTCGCTGCGGCGGCCTGCGCCTTCAGCACCGACAGCCGCAGTGCCGTGGCCGAAGGCGACTCGCCAGGCAGCGGGGTTTCGTCGACCTCGGGCGCGAGCACCTCGAACGGCAGGCCGAGCCGCGAAAGCAGTTCGCGCCGGTAGCGCGAGGTGGAGGCGAGAACCAGCTGCAAGGCCTTACTCCGGCTGGATTTCGACCAGGGCCATGTCGGGGGTCACCGCATCGCCCTTGTTGGCGAAGATATTGATGACCACGCCGGCGATCGGCGCCTGCACTTCGTTTTCCATCTTCATCGCCTCGATCACCAGCACGCCGTCGCCGGCCTTGACCGTCTGGCCGACGTTGACCAGCACTTCGACCACGTTGCCCGGCATCGCCGCCGTCACGTGCCCAGGATGGCTGGGGCGGGGCTTCTGCCCGGGAGCCGGGCTGCCGGAAGTCTTGGTGGTCTTGCGTTGGGCGCCGGGCGCGGCGGCGATCTCGATCTCGTTCAGGGTCTCGACCAGCACTTCCTCCGAGACGCCGTCGACCGAGACGAAGTAGGGACGCTGCGAGGCATCGGAGCGGCCGCTGCCGGACAGCTTGATGTGGTAGGTCTCGCCGTGCAGGGTGACCTTGAACTCGTCGGCGGCAAAGCGTGGCGCCTCCTCGGTCTTCGCAGCGCCTTGCGGCAGCAGCTGTTCCGCCTTGAGCGTGCCGGCGGCGCGTTCCTGCAGCCAGGTCTTGGCGACATCGGGGAACATGGCGTAGGTCAGCACGTCCTCGTCGGATTTCGCCAGGCCCTCGATCTCGCCGCGCAGCTTGTCGAGTTCGTCGGGCAGCAGGTCGGCCGGCCGGCAGGTGGTGATGTCGAGGTCACCGATGGCAAGTTTGCGCACTTCCTCGTTGATGGGAGCGGGCGCCTTGCCGTAGCGTCCCTGCAGATAGAGCTTGACCTCGTTGGTGACCGACTTGTACCGGCTGCCGGTGAGCACATTGAGCGCCGCCTGGGTGCCGACGATCTGCGAGGTGGGCGTGACCAGCGGCGGATAACCGAGATCCTGGCGGACCCGGGGGATTTCCTCCAGCACGGCGTCCATCCGGTCGATCGCACCCTGGTCCTTCAGCTGGTTGGCCAGGTTGGAAATCATCCCGCCCGGCACCTGGTTGATCAGCACGCGGGTATCGGTGCCGGTGAAGGCCGACTCGAACTGCCAATACTTCTTGCGGACTTCCTTGAAATAGGCGGAGATTTCCTCGATCAGCGGCAGCGACAGCCCGGTGTCGTATTCGGTCCCGGCCAGCGCTGCGACCAGACTCTGCGTGGTGGGGTGACTGGCGCCCTCGGCAAATGCGCCGACGCAGGTGTCGATGATGGTCGCGCCGGCTTCCACTGCCTTCAGATGCGTCATGTGGGCCAGGCCGGAGGTGGCATGGCTGTGGGTATGGATCGGCAGGTCGGTCGCCGCGCGGATCGCCCGCACCAGTTCGAACGCGGTGTAAGGGGTCAGCAGGCCGGCCATGTCCTTGATGGCGATGGTGTCGCAGCCCATCTCGGCCATGCCGCGGGCGAGCTCGACGAAGTGCGGGATGTCATGCACCGGGCTGGTGGTGTAGCAGACCGTGCCTTCGGCATGCTTGCCGGCGGCCTTGACCGCCTCGATCGAAACGCGCAGGTTGCGCAGGTCGTTCATCGCGTCAAAGATGCGGAACACGTCGACGCCGTTGTCTGCCGATTTCTGCACGAACGCACGCACCACGTCGTCGGAATAATTGCGGTAGCCAAGCAGGTTCTGGCCGCGCAGCAGCATCTGGATGCGGGTGTTGGGCAGGGCCTTGCGCAGTTTGCGCAGGCGCTCCCACGGATCCTCGCGCAGGAAGCGCACGCAGGCGTCGAAGGTGGCGCCGCCCCAGGCCTCGAGCGACCAGAATCCCGCCTGGTCGAGCTTGCCGCAGATCGGCAGCATGTCCTCGGTGCGCATGCGGGTGGCGATGAGCGACTGGTGGCCGTCGCGCAGGACGAGATCGGTAACGAATACTTTGGTCATGTTTGCAGGCCTTGTTTACAACCCCTGGTGTGCGGCGATGGCCGCGGCAATGGCGGCGGCCATCACTTCCGGTGGTTTCTTCTCGGTGTACTGGGTGAGTTCGGGATGCTCGTCGACGAAACTGGTGTTGAAGCGACCGCTGCGGAACTCGGGATTCTTGAGGATTTCCTGATAGTAGGGAATCGTCGTCTTGACCCCATAGACCAGCATGTCGGACAGGGCGCGGCGGCCACGCTCGACGGTCGATTCCCAGTTCAGGTTCCACACCGTGAGCTTGGCGCACATCGAATCGAAATAGGGCGGGATGACGTAGTCGGTATAGATGGCCGCATCCACGCGAACGCCCGGACCGCCCGGAGAATAGTAGCGGGTGATGCGGCCCAGGCTGGGGAGAAACTCGTTCTTCGGATCCTCGGCGTTGACGCGGAATTCGATGGCGTAACCCCGATGGGTGATGTCTTCCTGCCGGTATTGCAGCGGCTTGCCATCGGCGATGCGGATCTGCTCCTGGACGATATCGACGCCGGTAATGGTTTCGGTGATCGGGTGCTCGACCTGCAGCCGGGTGTTCATCTCCATGAAATAGAACTGGTTGTCGGAGTCGAGCAGGAATTCCACCGTGCCGGCGTTGACGTAGCCCACTGCCTTGGCGGCGCGCACCGCCAGCTTGCCGATGTATTGCCGCTGCGCCTCGGTCAATTGTGGACTGGGGGCGATTTCGATCAGCTTCTGGTTGCGGCGCTGGATAGAGCAGTCGCGTTCGAACAGGTGGATGACGTTGCCCTGGGTGTCGCCGAGAATCTGCACCTCGATGTGCTTGGGGTGGACCACGCACTTCTCGACGAAGACTTCCGGCTTGCCGAAGGCCTTGCTGGCTTCCGATACCACCCGGTCGTAATTCTTCAGCAGATCCTCTTCGCTGTCGCAGCGGCGGATGCCGCGGCCGCCACCGCCATTGGTCGCCTTGAGCATCACCGGATAGCCGATCTTGTTGGCCAGCGAGCGGGCTTCCTCGACGTTTTCCAGGTTGTGGTCCGACCCAGGAACCACCGGGATGCCGGCGGCGATCATGGCGTTGCGCGCCTGGATCTTGTCGCCCATGCGGCGGATCACGTCGGGCGAAGGGCCGATGAAGCGGATGCCGCGGCGGGCGCAGATGGTGGCGAGATCGGGGTTCTCGGAAAGAAATCCATAGCCGGGATGCAGTGCATCGCAGCCCGAAGCTGCCGCCAGGTTGACCAGCGTGTGGGCGTTGAGATAGCCGAGGATCGGATCCTTGCCGATATGGTAGGCCTCGTCGGCCTTCTTGACGTGAAGGGCGTGGCGGTCGGCATTGGTATAGATGGCTACCGACTTGATGCCGAGCTCGGCACAGGCGCGCACGATGCGCACGGCAATTTCGCCGCGGTTGGCGACCAGTATCTTTTTAATCATGGTCGCAGGGATTTTGACAAAAATGACGCGAAATCATATCATTGCGGGCTAATTTTTAACCGGGTACAAAATGTTCCAGCCTGGTGAAGTCGATCCGCAGCGCTTTTGCAGAAACGCGCAGGTGTGGGAGACGGAGTCGAGCATCTCGGCGTTTCCGCGCCTCGCCCGTGAATTTACGCAAGGACGGCTGTCCTGTCGAGTCGCAGGCGAGCTGGATACGCAACGGCGGCCTGTTCTGCATGTCGCCATCCAGGGCGAGATGGTGCTGACCTGCCAGCGTTGCATGGGAGACCTCCCGCACGTGGTCGAGGTCGACCGCCGGCTTCACCTGGCGCGCGACGAGGCGGAACTGGAACGGCTGGAGGAAGCGCTCGGTCTGGATGGAGAAGTGATCCTGACAGACGGCAAGCTGAATCTTGTGGAACTGGTCGAGGATGAAGTGTTGCTGGGTTTGCCGCTGGTGCCCAAGCACGAATTGGGTGAGTGTTCCGGGTCGGTGTCCTGAGGGATACTGAACTGCGGGACTGGATGAATTTACAAAGGAGTTTGAAATGGCTGTTCAGCAAAACAAGAAGTCTCCCTCCAAGCGTGGCATGCACCGCGCCCATGATTTCCTGACCAATCCGCCCCTGGCGGTCGAGCCGACCACGGGCGAAACGCATCTGCGTCATCACATCAGCCCCAACGGTTTCTATCGCGGGCGCAAGGTCGTCAAGGCCAAGGGCGAATAAGATCCGGCGCGCTGCTCCAGGCGCGCCAGCATAGTCCGGCTCAGGCTGCATGCGCTATATCACTGTCGCGATCGACGTCATGGGTGGGGATCACGGTCCCCATGTCACGGTGCCTGCGGCGATCAAGTGTCTGGATCGTCATTCCGATCTGAACATCATCCTGGTCGGGCCGCAGGATGTGATCGCCGCCGAACTCAAGGCCTCTCGCGCCGAGGCCGGTCCGCGTCTGATCGTCCGTCATGCCAGCGAGGTCGTGGCGATGGATGAAGCCCCCGCTTCCGCGTTGCGTGGCAAGAAGGATTCCTCGATGCGGGTCGCGATCGACCTGGTCAAGTCGGGCGAGGCAGATGCCTGCGTTTCCGCAGGAAACACCGGTGCACTGATGGCGACTGCGCGTTTCGTCCTCAAAACCCTGCCTGGCATCGACCGACCGGCGATCGCCACGGTCATGCCGACAATCAACGGCCACGCCATGGTGCTGGACCTCGGTGCCAACGTCGACTGTACCGCCGAGCACCTGCTGCAGTTCGGCATCATGGGAGCGATGCTGGTTTCCGCGGTCGAACACAAGCCCAACCCCAGCGTCGGCTTGCTGAACATCGGCGCCGAGGACATCAAGGGCAACGAAATGGTCAAGCAGGCAGCCGAGTTGCTGCGCGACAGCCACCTCAACTTCTATGGCAACGTAGAGGGGGATGACATCTTCAAGGGGACGACCGACGTCGTGGTGTGCGATGGTTTTGTCGGCAACGTCGCACTCAAGGCATCCGAGGGCGTGGCCAAAATGATCGCCTCCACCCTGCGCGCTGAATTCAAGCGCAATCTCTTCACCCGACTGGCGGGGCTGGTGGCGCTGCCGGTGATGAACGCATTCAAGCGCCGCCTTGATCCGCGCCGTTACAATGGCGCGACCCTGGTCGGACTCAGGGGAGTCGTGGTCAAGAGTCATGGTTCCGCTGATCGCTATGCATTCGAGAAGGCGATCGAAACCGCAAGCGAAGAGGTTCGCAACAATGTTCTCAAACGCATCTCCGATCAGATGCAACTTATACAGCGGGTAGCGGCTTGAACTATTCCCGAATTCTCGG
>JBAPWR010000113.1:0-1724 GCA_049283775.1 Thiobacillus sp. | reverse complement strand
GTGGCAGCCAGCAGCCGGGGCAATTGCAGCGAGCGGAACATGAGCGACTCCTTCAGGAACTTGTCGTTGTTCGGGATTCTGCCGGCCAGGCATCGGTGCCGGCACGGGCAAACAGGCCGCCAAGGTTACCCCGGATGCCCCCCTGCCGCCTACGTGGCATATGACGATGCTGCCGGCCCTGCGCGCCACCTCGACTGCCGCGGTTCAGCCGGGGTCCGGTTCCCTGGTCCAGGACTGGGCCGCCGCGGCACTGCGACCAAAATGCGGGCGGGCCCAGGCCAGCAGGGCGACCGCAGCCAGGCTGGCGAGGACCGCCACGATGGCGATGGAGTAGCGCAGGGCGGCCTCGTCGCGGAAATAGAAGTCCGTGAGCAGGGCGACCGACGTCGGGCCGATGCCCAGGCCGATGATGCTGATGACGAAGTAGAACAGGGCGGACACCTTGGCGCGCATTTCGTTGGGCGTGACCTGCATCAGCGCTGCGCTGGCAATGGAGGTGGGCATTGCGCCGCCGAAGGTCGCCGGCAGCAGCAGCAGCAGCGACAGCCAGGGGCTGGGCATCAGAGAGAACAGCGCATAGCCAGGTGCCAGGACGGCCAGGCCGACCAGGGCCGCCCGCAGGTAGCCATCGTCATGGCGGCGCTGCAGTCGGTCCGCCAGCCAGCCGCCGAAGAACGCGCCGAGCGGCCCGAAGACGATCAGGATCAGGCCATACCAGAGGCTGACCTGGCCGATGCTCCAGCCGTAGCTGCGCCGGAAGTGTTCTGGAATCCAGCCGATGATGCCGTAGGCCATGATCGTCAGGACCGACATGCCGAGGCAGATGCCCGCGTAGGTCTGCCAGTTCGCCCGCAACTGGCCGAAGGCCGGTCGCAGCGACCAGCGCGAGCCGGACCGCTGCAGCTGGCCGCGCCGCGCCGGTTCGCGGATCGTGAACATCAGCAGGCTGATCGGAATTCCTGGCAGCGCGACGATGACGAACGCTGCCTGCCAGGGGCGCATTGCGCCGACCAGCGGCAGCGTGACCGTCTCGGCGTGGCTGACCAGTTCGATCACCGTGCCGCCGACCAGCAACGCGATGCCGCTGCCGACGGCGATGCCGGTCGAGTAGACGGCGATGGCACGCCCGAGCTTCTCGCGTGGGAAATAGTCGCTGATCAGGGACAGCGCCGACGGCGACAACGCACCTTCGCCAAAGCCGACGCCCATGCGTGCCAGGAACAGCTGGCCATAACCGCGCGCGAATCCGCAGGCGGCGGTCATCAGCGTCCAGATGAAGATCCCGGCGGCGATGATGTTGCGACGGTTCAGCTGGTCCGCGGCGATCGCGATCAGGAATCCGAAGACGGTGTAGAAGAGCGCAAAGGACAGGCCAAGCAGGTAGCTCATCTCGGTGTCGGTGAGACCCAGGTCCTGCTTGATGGGGCCCACCAGCAGCGTGATGATCTGTCGGTCGATGAACGAACAGATATAGGCGAGCGTCAACAGGCCGACGACGTACCAGGCATACGCCTGGCTGTGGCCCGTTGCAACGGCATCGTCCTTCACGTTGGCTCCCGCTCCAGGCCCTGTTGTATGCGCTGGCCGCTGGCCAGGTCGTCGAACATGATCAGCGCAGCGCGCGGGTCCACCTTGATCGCAGCCCCTGCAGCGCGATCCACCAGCACGTTGACCACGCAAGGCACGGTGCTGGCGAAGGCCGCATCCAGCGCCGGCCCCAGTTC
>JBAPWR010000112.1:0-1538 GCA_049283775.1 Thiobacillus sp. | reverse complement strand
GACCAGATCGACCTCAACGGCTGGGTGACGCTGACCAACCAGAGCGGCGCGTCCTATCCTGACGCCAAACTTCAGCTGGTGGCGGGTGATGTCAACCTGGTGCGCGAGGCGCGGCCGATGAGCCGCGAGGTGATGGCGATGGCCGCCAAGGTCGCCGATGCCGCCGAGCTGCAGCAAGAATCGCTGTTCGAATACCACCTCTACACCCTGCAGCGTCCCACCACCCTGGCGCAGAACCAGACCAAGCAGGTGGCCCTGATGTCGGCGAGCGGGGTGCCGGTGGAGAAGGAGTTCCTGCTGCAGGGCGCCAACTACTACTACACCGGCCAGTACGGCGAACTCGGTCAGAAGATGAAGGTCGGCGTGTTCGTCGAGTTTCTCAACCAGGGTGAGGGACTGGGCATTCCGCTGCCCAAGGGCATCATCCGCATGGTCAAGAAGGACAGCCAGGGCAACGCCCAGTTCATCGGCGAGGATCGCATCGACCACACGCCGAAGAACGAGAGCGTGCGTCTCAAGCTGGGCGAGGCCTTCGACGTCACCGCCGACAAGAAGCAGACCGATTTCAAGAAACTGGCCGGAACGGGTCGCTACAACTATGTCTTCGAGTCGGCCTACGAGATCGTGCTGAAGAATGCCAAAGAGGAGGCAGTGACGGTCACCGTGCGCGAACCGATGCCGGGCGACTGGAGCGTCGTGTCGGAATCGCATCCCCACGAAAAGGCGGCATCCGCGACCGCCGAGTGGAAGGTCGAGGTGCCGGCCGAGGGCAATGCCACGCTGACCTATCGGGCGCGTGTCAGGTATTGATATAGCTGCTGGCAGGTCCGCCAAGGTGGGCTGCGACGCTGAAGCAGTGCGGCACGCGGCACGGAGAGCCTCGGGCTCGGGTTAGAATGCCGCATCACGCAACAAGGATTTTTGACATGAACACGGTTTCCGCCAACAAGGTGGTCTTCATCACTTACTCGATCCTCGACGCCGACGGCGCGGTGGTCGAGCAGTACGACATGCCGGTCGGCTATGTTCATGGTGCCAACAGCGGCATCCTGCCTGGCATCGAATCCGGCCTCGCCGGGCACCAGGTCGGCGACCGGGTCGAAATCAAGCTGCCGCCCGAGGACAGCTACGGCGTAAGGGACGAGAGCCTGGTGTTCGTCGACGACATCGACAACGTGCCGCCGCAGTTCCGCCATGTCGGCGCCGAAGTGTTGTTCGAGAACGAGCAGGGCGAAACCAAGGCGTTCTACGTTACCCGCATCGAGGACGGCAAGCTGACCATCGATGGCAACCACAGCCTGGCGGGACAGACCGTCACCTGCCTGGTCAACGTCCTGGAAATCCGCGATGCCACCGCCGAGGAAATCCGCACGGGTCGTCCCGCCGAGGTTGGACAGGGCACCACACTGCACTGAGCCCGCAGCGAAAGCGGGACGAAAAAAAGCCGGGTGATCCCGGCTTTTTTCCAGCGTGCTGACAAAGTCCAAAAACGGGCGATTCCCTCTCCCCTTGCGGGAGAGGGCTAGGGAGAGGGGCTT
>JBAPWR010000111.1:0-2416 GCA_049283775.1 Thiobacillus sp. | reverse complement strand
GTGCTCGACCTCGATTACGGCGCCTCGTCGGTGATCGGTGACCGAGCGTTCCACGCCAAGCCGCATGCCGTCGTCGATCTGGCGCATGCACTGATGCTGGGCATGAAGCAGGCCGGCATGGCCGCCTGCGGCAAGCACTTTCCCGGACACGGCTACGTCAAGGCGGACTCCCATGTAGACATCCCGGTCGATGATCGCTCCTACGGCGAGATCGCCGAGGCCGACTTGGTCCCGTTCGGCAAGATGGTCGAATTCGGCCTGGCCGCGATGATGCCCGCGCACGTCATCTACCCGAAAGTCGACGCGCAGCCAGCGGGATTCTCGCGCGTATGGCTGCAGAAAATCCTGCGCCAGCGCCTGCAGTTCGACGGGGTGATATTCAGCGACGACCTGTGCATGGCCGGTGCCGCCGTCGCAGGCGGGGTGGTCGAGCGTGTTACGGCGGCGTTGACGGCGGGCTGCGACATGGCGCTGGTCTGCAACCGGCCCGACCTGGCCGACGAGGTGCTGGCGAAGCTCGACGTCGACTGGCCCGCTCCGTCCCGTGCCCGGCTGGCGCGCATGCACGGCCATCCGCATCCGGCCGGCATGACGGCACTGCGCGAACAGACCCATTACGTCAACGCCCTGCACCATATCGCCGGGCTGGGACTCGATTCAGGCAATCTCAACCTGCAGGCCGACCCGACCGACTACTGTGCACGTTCATAAGTCCGATCCTTCGCTGTCGCTCGATCGCGGCGAGAGCCATACGCATCATCATCTCGGCCACCAAGGCCAGAGCGGCAAGCTGGTTGTCGCGCTGTTGCTTACGCTGACGTTTGCCGGCATCGAGGCGATCGCCGGGTGGTGGTCCGGATCGCTGGCGCTGCTCGCGGACGCCGCGCACATGGTTACCGACAGTTCGGCGCTCGGTTTGGCCGCAGCGGCGGCCTGGCTGGCGCGCCGCCCGCCTTCCCCGAATCATTCCTACGGCCTGGTTCGCGCCGAGGTTCTGGCAGCACTGTTCAACAGCCTGCTGATGCTGGTGCTGATCGGCTTCATCGTCAGCGAGGCCATCGAGCGCATCGGCTCGCCGCGGGATATCACCGGCGCCGCCGTCGTCGGGGTGGCGGTGATCGGCCTGTTGATCAATCTCCTGGTCGCCTGGGTGCTCAGCCGCGGCGAGGCCACCATGAACAGTCGCGCTGCCCTGCTGCATGTCCTGGGAGACACGCTCGGATCGGTCGCCGCCATCGCCGCCGGGGTGGTGGTGGTCACCACCGGCTGGACCCCGATCGACCCTCTGCTGTCATTGTTTGTCGCCCTGCTTATCCTGATCGCTGCCCTGCGTTTGCTGCGGGATGTGGTGCATGTGCTGATGGAAGGCGTACCCAGACACATCCACCTGCAGCAGGTCGGCCACGACCTGGCTGCGCTCGACGGCGTGCTGCGGGTTCACGACCTGCATGTATGGACATTGTCGTCCGGCACCATTGCGCTCTCCGCTCACCTCGAACTGCGCAACATGGCCGACTGGCCAGGCATCCTCGAGACGGCGCGGCGGACCATGGACAGCCGCCATGGAATCCGTCACGTGACCCTGCAACCCGAAGTGCCGGCGGTTCAGCAATTGCAGCGAAGCGACCTGCCGCAGGACCGGCCCGGGAATTGAGCATCAGCCCCGCTTGAGTGATGGCTTGACTGGCAAATGATAATGCTTATTATTTGTTTATTCGGATAGCCTTATATTTTTATATTCATGCATTCCGCTAGCGCCATCGCCCTGGTCGGCAATCCCAATGTCGGCAAATCCGTGCTGTTTCATCGGCTGACCGGCGCCTACGTCAACGTCTCCAACTATCCCGGCACCACCGTCGAGGTGGCGCGTGCGGCGGCGAGATTCGACGCGGAAGTCATCCTCATCGATACCCCTGGAGTGCTGACGTTGCCGGCGCGCAGCGACGACGAACGTGCCACCATGCGCGCCCTGCTGCACGAACCGCTGCGCGCGCTGATCCAGGTCGGCGATGCCAAGAACCTGCGCCGTACCCTGACCCTGACCGCACTGCTCGCCGAGCTCGGCGTGCCCACCGTAATGGCGCTCAACATGCACGACGAGGCCAGCGCACGCGGCGTGACGGTCGACGCCAGCGCGCTTTCCGAGGCCCTCGGCATCCCGGTCGTCCCCACCGTGGCGACCGGCGGCGAAGGCGTGAGCCAACTCACCCGTCATCTTTCCGATGCACGCAAAACGCAAGCACTGCTGCATTACGACTCGACCACCGAGGATACGATCGGCGAGCTCGCGCAGCTGATCATGCAGCACCGGCCGCATCCGCGGCTTGCTGCGCGCGGCCTGGCGATTCTCTACCTGGGTGAGGACAGCGAAGTCGAGGCCTGGCTGCGCAATGCGCCCCACGATGCCTATGCCGAA
>JBAPWR010000110.1:0-4292 GCA_049283775.1 Thiobacillus sp. | reverse complement strand
CAGACAGGGTGCAGGCCGTCATCGCGAAACCTTACTTGGCCTTGGGACGCTGCTCGAACATCTTGGAAATGCCGGGTTCACGCGAGGCGCCGGCGGCTTCCATGCGCTTCAGGTATTCGTCCCACATCGCGGCCTGGTTGACGCCGAGGTCGTAGAGGTATTCCCAGGAATAGATGCCGGTGTCGTGGCCGTCGGAAAAGAACAGGTTGATGCCGTAATGCCCGACCGGTTCGGCGGCATTGATCAGGACGTCGCGCTTGCCGACCTGCAGCACTTCCTGGCCGGGACCGTGTCCACGCACTTCCGCAGAGGGCGAATAGACACGCAAAAACTCGAACGGCAGCTCGAAACGTGTGCCATCGGAAAAAGCGATTTCCATCTTGTGCGAGGCTTGGTGCAGCTTGATTTCGGTAGGGGTCGGAGTAGCCATGGGGAGTGATCGTGCAATCAACGGAAGGGTTTTAGTCTAACCGATTCACCGGCCGCAAAAACCTGATCGCAAGCAGGGCATTGGCCGGCTTCAGGCAGTGTTGTCGAGGGCCACGACCGTGTCCAGTTCGTCGGGCGCGAGGGGTTCCTGGGTTTCCAGCTGATGCTGCAAAACTGCGAGGTCGGCCTCGGAAGCATCGCCGCCCTGCTGCGCGCGCTGGCGGATGCGTTCGCGCAGCGTCTCCTCGGCGACCGCGAAGTCGAGAATGCGGAAATCCACTCCACGTGCGTCGGCGAGCCGGCGGAAAAGATCGCGCTGCCAGCGGGCGGTGAAGGTGGCGTCGACGATCACCGGCCAGCCAGCCTGCAGAATCCCGTCGGCGAGGTCGGCCAGATGCTGGTAGAGATGGCGGGTGGCATCGGCCGAGTAGAGTCCGGTGGCGACGCCGGAGCCGCTGCGGGCGAGGGCGTCGAGGCCGGCGAGGCGCTTGCGCTCGACGTCCGAGCGCAGCCTGATCGCAGCATCGCTCTGCATCAGGGTGTGGGTGATGGTGGTCTTGCCGGAACCCGATAGACCGTGGGTGATGTCGAGGTGCAGGGCAGGCAGGCGGGTCAGGTCTTCGGCCAGCTGCAGATAGGCGCGTCCTTCGAGGACGGCGTGATCGCGAGTGTTGCCGCCCTGGCTGGCGCGAATGAAAGCAACCTTGGCGCGCACCAGCGCGCGATACACCGCGTAGTAGCGCAGCAGTGCCAGGCCGCCATGATCGCCGGTTTTTTCCAGCCAGCGATTGAGCAGCAGCCAGGCCCAGTCGCGGTGCCGGCGATGGACCAGGTCCATAAAGCAGAAGGCGACTTCGGAGACGATGTCGATCCAGCGCAGCTCGGGGTTGAATTCGATGCAGTCGAAGACCAGCAGCCGGTCCTCGACCCAGGCCAGGTTGCCGAGATGCAGGTCGCCGTGGCATTCGCGTACCAAGCCGTCACGCTTGCGCTGCGCCATGCGCGGGGCCAGGCGTGCGTGCTCGCTCTCGCTCCAGCGCCGCAAGACATCGAGGCGCCGGCTGTCCGCGGGGTCGTCGAGGCGTGGCGCGATCTGCAGGAAATTCTGCTCGACCGGTCGCCATACTGCCTCCGGGCTCCCCCATGGGCTGTCCACATCGGTGCGCTGGCAGCCAGCGAGATGGAACTGTCCGAGCGTCGCCGCGATGGCCTCCATGTGGCGCGGTTCGAGCAGGCCCTGCGCATCCAGCAGGTCGAGAGTGGCGTCCGGCGGAAACTGGCGCATCTTCACGGCGTACTCGACGACTTCGCCCGCGCCGTCGATGCGCGGGGAGGTCGGCGAGCCGGTGAGGGCGACCACGCCGAGATAGATTTCCGGCGCGAGACGACGATTCAGGCGCACCTCGTCGAGGCAGGCCTGCTGTCGCTTTGCCAGGGTGCTGAAATCGAGAAACCCCAGGTCCAGGGGTTTCTTGATCTTGTAGGCGTAGGTTCCGGTCAGCAGCACATAGGAGATGTGCGTCTCGATGAGTCGCACGGCCTCGACCGGATGATCGTGGCAGGCGGGATCGGTCAGGGCCTGAATCAGGGGCGGCAGACCGTCCTGCATCGCGGCTTATGCCTGCTTGTGGTCTTCCAGCCGGCGTTTGGCGGCATCGAACGCGTCGCGCAGGGCGACGTAGGCATCCTCGTTCTCCTGGCGGTCGATGACGATTTCCGCGCGCGGCACGGTCAGATCGATGCGGATATTGAAGGGATTGCCGTGCTGATGGTGCTTGCCGACCTGCTCGACCACCACCCGACAGCCGATCAGGCCAGGGTAGAACTGCTCGAGCTTCTGCGCTTTTTCCCGGATGTGGGTCTCCAGCGCGTCGGAATGGGGCATGTCACGAAAGGTGATTTGAAGAGGGGTTTGCATAGTCGAACTCTGTTTATTTTCACGAAACAGGCCTGGAAAACCGGCCTGAATATTCACATTCTGGGTTGGCCACCGTGCGCGAACACCTTCTCGCGCTTTTCCTGGCACTGGATGCAGCGCTTGGCAGTCGGGTAGGCGTGCAAGCGGGGGAAACCGATTTCCTGGCCACAGTCGACGCAGACGCCGTACTCACCTTCTTTAAGGCGCTGGAATGCCAGTTCGATATCGCGCAGTTCTTCGATCTGCCTATCCATCATGGTCAGATTGAAATCAGCGAGCGACGTGGCGAGCGATTCGTCACCGCTGTCCCCCGGTTCCCGATTGAGCAACTCGATGCGCTGCTGATTACCCGAATTTTCCAGTTCGCCGCGGATTTCTTCCACGAGCTTCTGGTGATCTGCGTTCAACTGCCCTTTCAGCTGGTCAAGCTGAGCTTGGCTTAATGTGGCCATGATCGATCCATTCAATGTTTAGACAAGACAACCTACTTGAATATTAGGATAACAAGCTCCCCTTACAATGCCTTGCTGCCGTCTGCAGCAGGGCGGAAACGACAGGGAATTCAACTGGGGGTGACGCAGAAATCCTGGCGCGCCCGGCGCGATTCGAACGCACGACCCCTGCCTTCGGAGGGCAGTACTCTATCCAGCTGAGCTACGGGCGCAAGGAGGCCGAAGCATAGCCGGTTTGCCTGTTTTCGTCTATCGACAGGGGCTTGCCGGCCTTTCCTGCGGGGGCGGCAAGCCCTATAATCCCGGGCTTTGACCGCAACCTCCAAGGAAACATCATGGCCGATTCGCACGCCAAAATGACGCAAGCCACGCCGCAGGAAGTCATCATTTCGCTTGTCGCCGGTTTGCTGGCGCCGCTTCTGGCCATTTTCCTCATCGTCCAGCTGATACTCGGCATCCAGGGCAGCCACATCGAGGACACGTCCAGCGAAGCTGCGCAGAAGGCGACGCTCGAACGCATCAAGCCCTTCGCCACCTTGGCGGCGGTCGATGCCAACGCCCCCAGGGTCGAACGCTCGGGGCAGGAGATCTACACTGCGGTCTGTTCGTCCTGTCACGATTCGGGCGCGCTCGGCGCGCCCAAGTTCGACAACAAGGGCGACTGGGCGGGTCGACTCGGCAAGGGTTTCGACACCCTGGTTGCGCACGCCATCAACGGCTTCAACCAGATGCCTGCACGCGGCGGCGACGCCGACCTGTCTGACGTCGAAGTGGCGCGAGCGGTCGCCCATCTGGCCAACTCGGCCGGCGGCAGCTTCAAGGCTCCCGAGGCCGCCGCTCCCGCTGCGTCCGCTGCGGTAGCCGTCGCAGCCAAGCCGGATCCCGCCAAGGGCGCGGCGATCTACGAAGCCAGCTGCGGCGCCTGTCATGGCGCCGGCGTGGCGGGCGCGCCCAAGCTGGGCGACAAGGCGGGCTGGTCGGCCCGGCTCGACAAGGGCTACGACACGCTTTATGCATCGGCCCTCAACGGAATTGGCGCCATGCCTGCCAAGGGCGGCAGCGCCGACCTGTCGGAAGCGGATCTTGCCAACGCCGTCGCCTACATGATCAAGGAATCCGGCGGCAAGCTCTGAGCCGAAGCCGGCTTCGGGCGGAATGGCGTTCGGGCGATTCCATATGAAGCCGGGCAGCATGCTGTCGATCGGCCTGCTGGCGATGCTGGCGGCCTGCGGCCAGCCATCCGACCCGTCACCCGTCACATCCCCCTCGGCGGAAAAACCTGTTGCAGCAGATGCTGCGTCGACCGCCCCCGCTGCTTCATCCAACCCTGCTTCAGCATCGGCTGATTCCACCACCGGTCGGCAGGTCTACCTTCAGACCTGCGCCTTCTGCCATGACAAGGGCATCGCCGGTGCCCCGCGACTCGGCGACAGCATGCTCTGGGGACCGCGCCTGGCACAGGGGATGGATGGACTTTACGCATCGGCCATCCA
>JBAPWR010000109.1:0-1827 GCA_049283775.1 Thiobacillus sp. | reverse complement strand
GGTAGGTGAGGATGGAATTACCCGCGAAAATCAGCAGCGCGTGAAGCATATCCACCAGCAGATGCAGAAGCTGTTTGATCTTCGTGAGGTGCCCCCCAAGTACCGGCAACATGTGGCAAGCGAGACGGCAGTGTATCTGCGGGAGGCACTGGCACGGTTTCCTGTACCACCTGCCGAGGATATGCCGGACGAGGACCGGATGGCGGCGTGGGTCAAGGAAGGCAAGGCGGCGCTGTATCGGCTGCCCGGTACGCCTGTCGTCATAAAGAAAGTCAATGAAGGCGTCTACGAGGGGCGTTATCAGTTCTCCCCGGCGACGGTGGCTGATGCAAAAAGCTGGTATGACACAGCCAACGCGTATCCCTACCAGGAGGGGCAGGAGCATATCGCAGGGCTTTATGACGATTACTTCATGACGCCCGGACCGCTGATTCCCCTCGAGCTCATTCGTGCAATGCCCCAGTGGATGAAGAGCCAGTATCTGGAGCAGACTGTCTGGCAATGGCTGTTCCTGATCGCGACGATTCCGGTGATGGTCGGACTCATCTACTTGTGGCATGTGCTTGTCAGACGGCTGGCCGCGGCCAGGCACCGGCTGCAAAGAAACCTGGTACTGATGCTATGGCCGATCGGCGTCATCTATATCACGCTGGCAGCACGTTCTTTTCTCCAGAGCCAGATCATGCTATCCGGCCAAGTACTGCAGGATGTGCTGTTTGCAGCCAAGCTGATCATTCTGGCCGCTGTCGTGTCGCTCGTCATGCACAGCGGTAGCCTCCTGACGGAGACCATCCTGAAAGTATGGAATTCAGATGCGCGAAAGATCGAGCAGCAACTGGTGCGGCTGGGTATTCGCATGCTCACTATTCTGGTCGCGGTTGTCATCGTCATCGAGGGCATGCAACAGATCGGGTTCTCATTGGCGACTCTCGTGGCGGGTGCAGGTGTCACCGGACTGGCGATTGCCCTGGCGGCGCAGGATACCCTGAAGAATGTGTTCGGTGGTCTGTTGCTGGCAATGGACCGGCCCTTCGAGGCGGGTCAGCGCGTACAGATAAAGGGCTACGACGGTTTTATCCAGGAGGTCGGCCTGCGTTCAACCAAAGTCCTTACCCTGCAGGGCCACCAGGTCATCATTCCCAATGATGAAGCCGCCAGGGTCGAGGTCGAGAACATCGGGCGCCGTCCCTATATCCGGCGCGACCTGAATGTCACGGTCACCTATGACACACCGCCGGAAAAGATCGCTCGGGCGGTACAAATCCTGCAGGAGATCCTCGCCGTGCCTGAGAGTTCAGCGGAGGGCTCACCCCACCCGAATGAAGCGGTGAACCAGCCGGATTTTCCGCCGCGTGTCTACTTTAATGATCTGAACGCAGACTCGCTGAACCTGCTTGTCATTTACTGGTTTCACCCGCCGGATCCATGGGCGAGCCTGGAATTTGCGCACCGCGTGAATATGCAGATCATGGAGCGCTTCAACGCCGAAGGCATCGATTTCGCATTCCCGTCGCAAACCCTGTACCTGGCCGGGGACAACAAGCGGCCGATCAACCTGGGTGAGAACCCGCCGCTACAAAGCACCGCTGTCGCGCCGAAAAGCGCAGCAGCTCTATCAACAACCGGCGCGGCAAAGTCAGGGCGAACGGACCGAATGGCCACGTCGCGCGAGCCATCCATCGAGCAAGAACTGCTGCACGGCGAAGACGACGCCGGCGATGCGGGGGATTCTTCGAGCTAGCCAGCCTGAAAAAACAGACGGGGCTACAGATTCCCGATCACTGCACTGAGGTGCGAAAGGCGTTTGTGGGATTGCAGAGGCCAACG
>JBAPWR010000108.1:0-3252 GCA_049283775.1 Thiobacillus sp. | reverse complement strand
CGCCCAGCCGGCCCACGCCTTCGACTGGGACTCGCTGCTGCGCGGTATCTTCAGCCCGCCCGCCAGCGAACCGGCCACCACCGCCGGGGAGTCGCTGTCCACTGCCGAGATAACTGCCGCTCTTAAGGAAGCGTTGACTCGAGGCGCCGAAGCCGCGGTCGCCCAACTCGGGCAGAAGGACGGATTCTTCGGCAACGAGGCGCTGAAGATTCCGCTGCCCGAGCCACTGCAGAAAGCCGAGCAGGCCATGCGCCTGTTCGGCATGGGCAGTCAGGCCGACCAACTGGTGCTGGCCATGAACCGCGCTGCCGAGGCCGCCGTGCCCGAAGCGAAAACCCTGCTGCTCGATGCAGTGAAGCAGATGACGCTCGACGATGCCAAAGGCATCTTGAACGGCAGCCAGACCTCGGCCACCGAGTTCTTTCGCAGCAAGACCGAATCCAAACTGGTCGAGCGCTTCCTTCCCGTCGTCAGAACCACCACCGACAAGGTCGGGCTGGCACAGCAATACAATCGCTACGCCGGCATGGCCGCGCAGTTCAACCTGGTCGACAAGCGCCAGGCCAAGGTCGAGGATTACGTCACCCGCGAAGCACTCGACCGCCTCTACACCCTGATCGGCGAAAAGGAAGCGGCGATCCGCGCCAATCCGATGCAGGCCGGCAGCGATCTGCTGAAAAAGGTCTTCGGTTCGGTGCTCGGCAAGTGAAGCACCTGCTAATTCACTAGACATGACCTCGAAAGATTGAAGCCCGACTGCATTCAATCCATGAAGCCCACGCTCCTCGCCATTCCGTTTGTCGTCCCCTTGCTCGCCCTGCCTGCACAGGCATGGGAAGTCGGTGAATTCAGGAACGGCATGACCCGTGCCGAGGTCGTCGCCACGCTCAAGTCCTGGAATTTCGACAAGATGCTGCCGGCAGGCAACGATGGGCTGTTCGCCTACGACCTGCCGGGCAGCCAGGGTGGCCGCCGCTTTCTCTTCACCTTCTGCAACGACCGCCTGGTGTCCTTCGACCAGGAAGTGGCGCCCTCCTTCCGCCACTTCATCGTCGTCGCCTCCAACTACTCAAACATCTACGGCAATCCCCTCCAGGTCATCCCCTACTCCAGCATCGTCGCCACCGGAGAAAAGAATGTCCTGGCGATGTTCTGGCGCAAGGGCGGCGATTTCATCGGTCTCAAGTACGCGCTCTACCCGACCAGCGAGCAGCTATCGATGACCTGGCAGATCAACAACAACTGCTGGCAGGCACCGCGTTGATCCTGGTTATTTGAGAAATATCAGGTTAGACGGGATCGAGATTGGCGAAGGCGCTCGGATCGATCCTGGGCGGCCGGCAAAACGTTACGCTGCAAACCTGACCCGGTATCGCGTGAAGACCGAGCCGCATCCAGAATCGCCTGACCCGGCGATCAGGCTGCCGCCGCAAACCGCTCGCGGCTGAGTACATCCATTCCCACCCTTACCCAGCGTTCATGACTTTCATACACATGGCCGAGACTCACGCGGAAAAGGGTATCGCCATCGCGGAAGGTGATCTGTGCCCCTGGCTGGTAATAGGTCTGCGGCAGCAGCAGGTTACTCAAGCCTCCCTCCGTATCGGTCCCTGGCAGAAACACTGCATGGGTCGGCGCCCTCGGTGCGTCTGAGGTTGCCTCGGCAATGCTGATTTCGACGCGCCTGGGGCGGCGCGACAGGCGCTGCGCGCCAACCAGAAGCTGCCCGCCAGCTTCGCGATTCCAGCGTATCGCGAGCAGTTGCCAGCTATTTGCGGAGGGGTCACTGCTGACTGCGATCAATCTGCCGTGCGGCAGGGCCGTGGACGCCTCCAGACTGAAACCCATGCCGTCGGCACTCTCATCACGCAGCATCCAGGGTTCCATCGCCTGACGCGGGTTGCCGCCCTTGACGCTGGCGAGGGATGCCAGAATATTGCCCATGCCGGTAGCGACCCATACTCGCTTGAAGCGGTGGATCCGCTGACTGCTGCGACGCACGTCATCAGGCGAAACCAGTTTGGCTATCTGGCGATAGAGCCCTTCCTCTCCCTCTGCATTCGAAAGCGGCTCGATCGATTGCAGGTGTTCTACCAGCGGAGCCAGTGAAAAAAAGCGCAGCTGCTTGCCAGTCGGTTGATTGTCATCCAGGACGAAAGCCCCCTCATCGACCGACAGATCGACGGCGTGAGTATGCCGGCTGGACTGGAAACTCGCCTCGGGCAACGGCAGATCGGGAAAACCTTCGAACAGCTGCGCGATGGCCTCGAGTTCCTGTGCCTTGCAGCCGAGCGGATTCATCATTCCCATCATCACAGTCAGCGAATATTCGCGCGAACAATTGGTCCGGCGGGCATTCAGAACGACCGGCTCATCGGCAAAACCATCCCGTTCAACCATGCGGTAGATATTGTGGACGATGTGCCAGGAGGCAGCGCTCGGCAATTGCGAATTGTGGCAATCCCAGCGCATCGACAGACCGGCGTAGCGCAACGCGCGCGTGGCGATCTCCGCACGCCAGGGCTGCAGCTCAAGACGGGCAGGCCCCTTGTAGGCATGCTTGAACATGTTGAACCAGGCAACGCCGAGCAGCGACCAGAACTTTCTGGACTCGTTCCATAAGGTCTGATTCGCCAGAGGAAACGATGACTGGTAGCGCATATACAGTTCCACGATTCGGAATTGCAGCGGCAAGCCGGCTTCCTCGATTGCCATTAGCATCTTGAGGCGTTCAGCATTGGCATCCGCATTTTCCGCATTGAATCGCTCCAATCCATCCACCAGCGCGTGATGCGTGTCGTAGTCGGACTCTTCGGGCAGGGACTTCAACCACTTGCGGACAGTCCTGTCAGAGTCAAACGGCGGCCCATCCTCCACGCTTCTGCGGCGGGTGATCGTACTCAGCATTTCGAACAGATTGGGCATGACGGACTTCGTGTTGGTACGGATGACTCATGCCCCGCATGATTTGTGCCAACCCGGCCTCACCGCTCGAATGCCGGGGAATGCCGGCTGATAAGGGGATTTCGGCTGCTCCATGACGTTCTGACTGACGAAACTCCGTCATGTTGCGACGAAGACTAGCCAGCACGGGAAGGAAACCGTGATGCCTTCCCACGGGCAAGGCCGAACGATTCACCCATGTCGCATCGCGCAGAGGCCGGGCCAAGCGGTCCAAGGCATCGTTCCTGGCTGCACAAACCAGAGGATGATGGTGATATCGGCATCGTCACCAAGTACGAAAGATGAATA
>JBAPWR010000107.1:0-2867 GCA_049283775.1 Thiobacillus sp. | reverse complement strand
GCCTGGTTGACGCGCGCGGTCGACGCACCGAACACGTTGTCCCACTTGACCCCGACGACAGGTGTCAACCCCCCGCCGTTGAAGGGGTCGTTGAGGTAGGGATTATCGAGCCGCTCTCGCCCCGAGGCGTAACTGTATGCCCCGACCACCCCGGCATAGATGTCCGGCAGGCGCTCAGCCTTTTTGGCCTCGACCAGCGCCCGGCGGGCGCGCAGCCCGGCCTCCAGCTGGACCATCTCCGCACGTCCCTGTAGCGCCAGAGCCTGGAATTCCGCGAGTTCGATTTGCGGGAATGGCACCGGTTCCAGACGGCTGTCGGCCACCTCCAGGTCTGCGCCGAGGCCGACGCCAGTCAGCACCCGGAGACCATCCAGGCTGATTTTTTCCACCGCGCGCGCCTGGTAGGCATACTTCGCGATCAGTCCTCTGGCCGACTGCAGGGCATAGAGATCGGATTGCCTGGATTCGCCCGTCTCTTCCTTCAATTCGCGCTCGACCCCGCTGATCACCTTGTCGAGCCGGGTCTGCATATCCTCGAGAAAGTAGCGGATGTCGCGCGCCGTTAGATAGCCGAAGTAAGCGCGCTTGGTGTCGTAGACGATGTCGCCGCGGGTCTGCTTGAGTTCGCCACGCTTGAGGTCGATGTTGCCCTGGGCCGCCTCGCCATAACGCTCGACCTTGCCGAAGGTATAGAGCGGCTTGACCAGCGCGAACTCGAGATAGGTCCAGTCGGACAGGCCGTCGAAGTCGTCGCCATCGCTGCGCAGGGTGCATGAGGGCGGCAAACAGGTATTCGTCCCGTTGTCGAAGAAACCACCGTCGACACTGGTGGTCAGGCCGATGAAGGCGTTGGCGCTGACCCGCCATCCGGCGTTGCCCTGGACTTCCTGCAGCATGCCGCGCGCCACCTCGACCAGTTGCTCGCGCTCCTTGATGCGCGGGTCTGCCGCCAGGCTCATTTCAATCGCCTGCTGCAGGTTGACGGTCAGGGCCATCAGCGGTGTCGCAGTCAGCAAGCCTGCCGCCAGCAGCAAGCTCGATAGCATGCCCGGTTTCATTCTGTCGCTCCTTCCTGTGCCTTGCCGTACAAGAACTGCCCGATCAGGTTCTCCAGCACCACGGCTGACTGGGTCAGAAAGATCTTGTCCTTGTCCTTCAGCATTTGCGTATCGCCGCCGGCATCGAGGCCGATGTACTGCTCACCCAGCAGACCCGAGGTCATGATCGCCGCCAGCGTGTCCTTGGGGAAGGCATAGCGGTTGTCGATGCGCAGGGTGACGATTGCCTCGAAATTTTCTGCATCGAACTGGACGTCGGTGACGCGCCCCACCACCACGCCCGCACTCTTCACCGGCGCACGTACCTTGAGGCCGCCGATGTTGTCGAACTTGGCGATCAGTTCGTAGCTGCTGTTGGTCTTGACGACGTTCATGCTGCCGACCTTGAGCGCCAGGAACAGCAGTGCAGCCATCCCGGCGATGACGAAAACCCCCACCCACAGATCGAGTACGGTCTTGTTCATATTAGCTAATTCCCCGAAACATGAAGGCGGTCAAAACAAAATCCAGCGCCAGCACCGCCAGACTGGAGGTCACGACGGTGCGCGTGGTCGCGCCCGACACGCCTTCCGCGGTAGGCGGCGCATCGTAGCCCTCGAACAATGCGATCGCGGTGATGGCGATACCAAAAACCACGCTCTTGATCACCCCGTTCAATATGTCCTGCTCGAAATCCACAGCGCTCTGCATCTGCGACCAGAACGAGCCCTCGTCGACGCCGATCAATACCACCCCGACCAGATAGCCGCCAAAAATACCCATCGCGGAAAACAGCGCCGCCAGCAGCGGCATCGAGATCACGCCCGCCCAGAAACGCGGCGCCACCACCCGCGCGATCGGGTTGACCGCCATCATTTCCATCGCCGACAGCTGCTCGGTCGCCTTCATCAGGCCGATTTCGGCGGTGATCGCCGAGCCGGCGCGGCTGGCAAACAGCAGTGCCGCCACCACCGGTCCGAGTTCGCGCACCAGCGACAGGGCCACCAGGACCCCGAGCGCCTCTTCGGAGCCATAGGTCTGCAGGGTTTCGTAGCCCTGCAAGCCAAGCACCATGCCGACGAACAGGCCCGAGACCAGGATGATGATCAGCGACAGCACACCGCTGAAGTAAATCTCGCGGATGGTCAGACCGATGCGGCGGAACGCCGTTCCGGAATACAGCAGTACCAGAAGGAAAAAGCGCGTCGCGAAGCCGATGCGCGAGATACCGTGGATGGTGCGCCGACCCACCCCGGCGACCGCAGCCTTAAGCATGAGGCGCTCCCAGCCGCAGTTCGTCGGCGTAGGCCGGGGCGGGATAATGGAACGGCACCGGGCCATCGGCCTCGCCATGCACGAACTGGTGCACGAACGGCAGGTCGGAGGCGAGGATGTCCGCGGCCGTGCCTTCGGCTTCGACCATCCCTTCAGAGACGAAATACACGTAGTCGACGATTTTCAGCGACTCCTGGATGTCATGGGTCACCACCAGCGAGGTCAGCCCCAGGGTATCGGTCAGCCGCCGGATGAGGTTGCCGGTCACGCCAAGCGAAATCGGGTCGAGGCCGGCAAAGGGCTCGTCGTACAGCACCAGCATCGGCTCCAGTGCGATGGCGCGTGCCAGGGCGACACGGCGCGCCATGCCACCCGATAGCTCGGCAGGCATCATGTGCGCCGCACCGCGCAGGCCGACCGCGTGCAGCTTCATCATCACCAGGTCGCGAATCACATCTTCCGGCAGGTCGGTATGCTCGCGCAGCTGGTAGGCGACAGTGTCGAACACCGAAATGTCGGTAAACAGCGCGCCGAACTGGAACAGCATGCCCATCT
>JBAPWR010000106.1:0-3050 GCA_049283775.1 Thiobacillus sp. | reverse complement strand
GCAACAGGTCGGGCAAGCCGCCCGCCAGCCCTTGCTCAACCCCGTAGACCGGGTGTCGGAGCTGATCTTCGGCCTGTTCATGGCGCTCACCTTCGTCGGCGTCGTGTCGATGGCCACGGCAGATCGCCAGGAGATCGAGATCATGCTGGCTGCCGCTCTCGGCTGCAATATTGCCTGGGGCCTGGTCGACGCGGTCATGTATCTGGTCCGCACCATCACCGATCGCGGCCGGCTGTTCACGCTGGTGCGGACCATTCGCGGCGCGGACCCGGAAACCGGCCGCAGGACGCTGCGTGATGCCTTGTCTTCAACACCCGGCGCGAGGCTGATTTCATCTACCGAAATCGAGGCGATGCACGGCCGCTTGCTCGGCCTCACCGACCTGCCTGCGCGTCCGAAGCTGCAGCGCGACGATCTGCTTGCCGCGCTGGGCATCTTCCTGATCGTGGTGGCGTCGACTTTCCCCGTCGCGCTGCCTTTCGTCTTTCTCGCGGATCCCGCTGCTGCACTGCTCGTATCGCGCGTCATCGCCGTGGTGATGCTGTTCTTCGCCGGCCTCGCCCTCGGCCGCTACGCCGGCTACGGCAGCTGGAAGACCGGCGTCACGATGGCCGTGCTTGGCGTGGTGGTGGTAGCCGCGGTCATCGCCCTCGGCGGATGAGTCCCCGCATCGCACCCCTGGCAGGGCTCTGCACCTTGCTTGTTGCGTTGCCGGCCTGTGCCGCGGGAGAGGACGAGGCAGCAGCGGCGCCGGCCTGGGAGTTTTCGCTGACCGCCTATCCCACCTTCGTGCGCGACGGCGACGACTACACTTCGGCGATCGCGATCGCCAACCGTGGCGCGCTGCATCTGGAGGCGCGCTACAGCTACGAGGCGAAAAATGCGCGCTCGGCTTTCGTCGGTTGGACCTTCTCCGGTGGCGACAGCCTGACCTGGGAAATTACGCCGCTAATCGGCGCCGTGTGGGGGCCGCTCGATGCCTTCGTTCCCGGGGTGGAACTCGGCCTCGGCTACGGGCGCTTCGACTTCTATCTGGAGGGCGAGTACGTCGATGACGGCGACGAGCCCTACACCTATGCCTGGAGCGAACTCGGCTTTTCGCCGCGCGACTGGCTGCGCTTCGGCATAGCCGCGCAGCGCACCAACATCTTCGGCGAGGAGCGCGACATCCAGCGCGGACCGTTCGCGCAGTTCAGTCGGGATCGCTTCACGGTGGGCGGATACTGGTTCAATCCCGGGCAGGACGAGCAGGTCGTGATCACCTCGATCGGGGTCAGTTTCTAGGCCCGCCGCTCACGCGGCCGAGGGGACGCATTACGACGACGGCGTTATCTCGCCGCGCTCGGCGTCGCGCTTGAGGATTTTCCCTATAGCCTCCGGCAGGCTGACGAAGATGTTCTCCATGCCGATTTTCTCGCCCAGTCGCAGCGGTTGGCTGTACTTGTGCATGTAAAGCTTGGGCCGGGCGATCACCAGCCGCACGTCGCGAGCGCGCAGCTGGGAATTAATTTCCTCTGTCGCGCAGCGTGTCCGCAGGGTTGTGGATTCTTATCAGCACGTCGAGCAGGGCCAGGGTGATGGCAAGAAATGAAGCACGATGCTTGCAAGCGTGGCCGTACGCGACTTCGTCAGGCGCATGTTCACCAAGTGCGGGCCCGGTCAGGATTGATTCATATGATGTGGCATCGGGACAAACCCATTTCAATCCGACTCTTCCGGCAGATCGTCCGGCAGATGGAAGGGCGTGGACTGGATGGTCTGGCTCAGCGCCACCACCCCGCCGTTGGGACGACCGATCCCTGCCGTGGCATAGACATAGTCGAACACATCTGCCGCCGTTGCCTCGGGCACGCTGATCTGCAGCAGCCTGACGAAGACGGATTGCGGCAGCTTTCCCGGCTTGCGCGTCTGTGCTGCGCCGAGCACCGAGACGCCGCGACAGGGGACGCTGTCGGCGACGACGATTCCCCACTCGCTGCGCAAGGCCCGTATCAGCTTGCGGTCGGTGCCGTCGTCCGGCAGCACGCAGAGAATGAGCCTGACGCTTTCAAGCCCTGGGACAGCAAAACTGCTGATGGCTTCGCTCATTTCAGCGCTCCCGCTGCAGCTGTTGACGCACGTCCTCTGGGATGTAGGTCGCGATCTTGTCGAGCGGCATGGCCAAGATCACGCCTCCCCCAGGCCGGTCGAGGCCGAGCTTGGTATACAGGCTGTGCATCAGCGGATCGCGTTGCTCGGTCGCGGCAATCATGCTCACCACATCCTTTTCGGCCTCGACCGCGATGCCCAGCAAACCGAGGCGCTCGCGCACGCCGGTGCCGCGCGCCTGATAGACGAAGGCGCCGCCGATCCCGAGATCGCGCGCCACACGGATGACCTCGTCGCCGCGGCCCAGTGCGACGATGCAGGTGATCAGGACGACGTCGGTGAGATAGGTGATGTCGTGGTTGTCGTTCATAACATGTCCCCTGTCGCAGGTAGGGTGGATACGCGTCGTACCCGAAGCGCTTCGCGGGTTTCGCGATGGATTTTGTAGCGTGCCCACAGACCCGAAAGCAGGACCGTGATGATGGGGCCGACCGATGCCATGCAGAGGATGCCGAATCCTTCGACGGCCTCGGTCGCGTTGCCGAAGCCCAGGCCCATGGCCAGCACCAGCGGCACCGTGACCGGGCCGGTGGTGACGCCGGCACTATCCCAGGCGACGTTGACGAAGGCCTCGCTCGACAGCAGCGTCAGCACCAGGGCTACCGCATAACCGCCCAGCAGCAGCCATACCAGCGGCAGATCGAAGATCATCTTGGCGATCCCGAGCGCAATTCCGCACGCCACGCCGACGGAGACCGCAACGATCAGCGTTTTTTTCTTGAACACGCCACTGGTCAGCTGCTCTGCCGTCTGTCCGAGGGCGGACAGGGCCGGCTCGGCGACGGTGGCGCCGTAGCCGAGGAACCAGGCAAACGCCAGGGCCAGGACCAGGCCGACGCGGTAGTCGTACAGCGGCGACCCAGCCACGCCGGCCACTTCCATGAACGCCGTCGGCACCAGGC
>JBAPWR010000105.1:0-2019 GCA_049283775.1 Thiobacillus sp. | reverse complement strand
AGGCTCACCCAGCCCATGATGAATGGCTCCGGCACGATACCGGCCGACCACTGCCAGGCCGACTTGGCCAGCACGAATATACCGAACGCGACCATCAACCAGCCCTTCCACAGCGCGGTGCGCGAGCGCCAGACCGGAGCCAGCCCCAGCACGAACAGCGCGACCCCATAGTTGGCGGCGTCAGCCAGGAAATCCACAGCATCAGCCAGCAGGGACACCGACTGCGCCGACAGGCTGGCGACGACCTCGACCCCGAACATCAGCGCGTTGAGCACCAGGGCCACCCACAGGGCGCGCCGGTAGCGCGGATCGGGCTGCCGCGGCGAACTGCACAGCGATTCGCAGCCGCAACCGCTCATGAACGAACCTCCGTGGATGCATGCAGTGCGGTGCGGTCCTGCAGGTAAAATGTTGACTTCCTCATTGCGTCATCCTGCCAGCCATGACCACCCGCGACCAGCCCCCCTCCCCAACCCTCCCCCGCACGCGGGAGACGGGGCAAACGCTGGGCCTTGATGCCCGTCAGGGTGCAGACCGACCTATCGGCGTATTCGATTCCGGTATCGGCGGCCTGACTGTGGTGCGGGCGTTGATGGAGCGCCTGCCCTTTGAGAACATCATCTATTTCGGCGATACCGCGCGCGTCCCCTATGGGGTGAAGTCGGTCGAGACCATCGCCCACTTCACCACCCAGATTGCACAGTTTCTGCTGGAAAAAGACGTCAAGTTGCTGGTCATCGCCTGCAACACCATGGCGGCAGTGGCCGCCCAGGTCGTCAAGGATCTGTCGCCGGTGCCGGTGCTGGACGTGATCGACGCAGGCGCCCTGGCCGCGCGCGGCGGCCACCGGATCGGCGTCATAGGCACCCCGACCACCATCAACAGCAACACTTACGCCCGCGCCATCCACCAGTACGCGCCCGAATCGCGCATCTATTCCCAGGCCTGCGCGCTGTTCGTGCCGCTGGTCGAGGAAGGCTGGCTGGATCACGAGGTCACGCGCCTGACTGCCGAGGATTATCTGAAGCCGCTGATGGCGGAAAAGATCGACACCCTGGTTCTCGGATGTACCCACTACCCGCTGCTCAAGCCCCTTCTGCATCAGGTGGTGGGGAAACAGGTCGATCTGGTGGATTCTGCCGAGGCGATGGCCGAACAGGTCGCGCGCAAGCTCGCAGAGATGAACCTTGCGAATCCGGGGCCTGATTCGCCGCGCTACGACTTCCACGTTACCGATGTGCCTTTGCGGTTTCAGACCATCGGCGAGCGCTTTCTCGGCCGCACCCTGGCCAACGTGCACGTGGAAAAGTGGTGAGACGTAAGCGCTTCAGCTGAGCTCGTCGATCCAGGCCATCTGGATCGCTTCGAGGATTTTTTCGCCGGAATGATCGGGATCGTCGTCGAACTCAGGCAACTCCATCACCCAGCGGTGCAGGTCGGTAAAGCGAATGGTTTTCGGATCGATCTCGGGATGGGCTTCCGCGAGTTCGATGGCGATATCCAGCGTGTCGGTCCACTTCATCTCAATGTCCTTCTTTCACCATGTTGATGGTGTACTTGGGAATCTCGATCACCAGGTCGCTGCCTTTCACCCTTGCCTGGCACGACAGCCGCGACTGGGGCTCCAGGCCCCAGGCCTTGTCGAGCAGATCATCCTCTTCCTCGGTCGACGGCTCGAGGGTCTCGAAACCTTCGCGCACGATGACGTGACAGGTGGTGCAGGCGCAGGACTTTTCACAGGCGTGCTCGATCTCCACGCCATTGGCCAGCAGGGTATCGCAGATGGTCTCGCCAGCCTTGGCTTCGATGACGGCGCCATCGGGACACAGTTCGACGTGGGGTAATACGATGAGTTGAGGCATGGGTTCTGGTCGTGTTAGTCAGGCAGCTTGGGCGTGTCGGCTGGGCAAGGCTTGCAGCACGCCGTCCCAGAAAAGAATGCGGGCATCGACTGCTGCTGCAGCTGCGGCCTCGGCTTCGCGCCATCTCCCGGAATCACCCTGGCACAGGGCGTCGAGC
>JBAPWR010000104.1:0-3092 GCA_049283775.1 Thiobacillus sp. | reverse complement strand
GCCTACGAGCCTGCCATCGAGTTTCGGCACCTGGCCGGGGATCATCGCCAGCCGCTCGCCATCGCCGGGACGCGGCAGCGCCTCGAACAGCATGCGGCTGTAGGGATGCTGCGGCGCGGCGAAAAATCCATCGCGCGCGCCCTCCTCCACCAGTTCGCCGGCATACATCACCCCGACCCGGTCGGCGTTCTCGGCCACCACCCCCAGGTCATGGGTGATCAGCAGCATGCCCATGCGCTGCCCCGCGCGCAGTTCCCGCAGCAGGTCGAGCACCTGGGCCTGGATGGTGACATCCAGCGCCGTCGTCGGCTCGTCGGCGATCAGCAGCTGCGGTTGGCCGGCCAGCGCCATGGCGATCATCACCCGCTGCCGAAGTCCGCCCGACAACTCGAACGGATAGGTGTCGAGCCGCCGCGCCGAATCGGGCACGCCGACCGAATCGAGCAGTGCGCGCGCCGCGTCGACTGCTGCCTGTCCGGCAAGGCGCTGATGCAGCGCCAGCGCTTCGGCGATCTGGGTGCCGACCTTGAGCACCGGATTCAGCGCCAGCATCGGCTCCTGGAAGATCATTGCCATGCGCCCGCCGCGCACCCGGCGCATCTCACGCTCGGTCAGCGCCAGCACGTCCTCGCCCTGCAACTGCACCCTGCCCGAGACGATGCGTCCGCCTTCCGGCAGCAGCCGCATCAGTGACAGTGCGGTGATCGACTTGCCGCAGCCGGACTCGCCCAGCAACGCGTAGGTCTCGCCCGCATCGACGTGGAAGGAAATCCCCTCCACCGGTCGGACCAGCCCGGCGCCGGCGCCGATATCGGTGACCAGGTCGCGAACTTCGAGCAGCGGCGTCATCGCCGTCCTCCCGCGCGCGGATCGAAGGCATCGCGCACGCCATCGGCGAACAGGTTGGCGGCCAGCACCAGGGTGAACATGAAGACGAAGGCGGCACCGAGCTGCCACCACACCACCGGCTCGCGCGCCAGCTCGAGGCGTGCGCCATTGATCATGTTGCCCCAGCTGTACATCGACGGATCGACGCCGACGCCGACGTAGGACAGCACCGCCTCGGCCAGCACCAGACCGGAGAAGTCGAGGACCACGGCGATCAGCACCAGATGGAAGACATTGGGAAAGATGTGGCGGCGGATGATCCGTGCGTGGGAAACGCCGAAGGCACGCGCGGCTTCGACATAATCAAGGGTGCGCAGCTTCAGCGACTCGCCACGCAGCAGCCGGGCCAATCCGGTCCAGCTGGTCACGCCCATGATCAGGCAAAGCGCCAGCAGGCGAATGTCCGCACGCGCCGCCGCGGTGTCGAAGAGTTCCGGATTCGATTCGATATAAACCTGCACGATCAGCACCGCCGCTGCGATCAGCAGCACGCCGGGAATCGAATTCAGCACAGTGTAGATGTACTGGATGAGGTCGTCGACCCAGCCGCGAAAATAGCCGGCGGCGATGCCGAGCCCGATCGCCAGCGGCAGGGTGACCAGGGTGGTCAGGGTGCCGATGACCAGGCCGGTGCGGATGCTTTTCAGGCTGATGTAGAGCACATCCTGTCCGACCTTGTCGGTGCCGAGCACGTGATAGGCCGGCGCCAGCTGCAGCAGGATGCCGGCCAGCACCAGCGCCGACCCCAGCACCGCGACCACGGTGCGCACCGGCCAGCCGGCCTCGCCGCGCCAGGCAGTCCGCAGCCAGCCCGCCAATGTCACCTGGCGCCGCCGCGATTGCCAAAGCCCGAGCAGCAGGATCAGCATCAGGCTTGCCAGCAACCCATGCATGATTCCGGTCGTGGTGCGCATCAGCAGGTCTGCGCGGTGCTCGCTGGCATCGGCCAGGTGGGCGCCGCCGTATTGCAGGCGCGGATAGTCACGCACCGTAACGCCGTCACGCTCGATGAACTCCTTGGCGTAGAGCCGGATCGCCAGCGGCGCAGAATAGGTTTTCTCGCTGCGGCTGCGCAAGGGTTCGACCAGGGCATCGAATACGCTCAGCACCTCGACCGCATACTGCGGCTTGTCCATCGGGCTGTCTTCCAGCTTTGGCCGGTAATGCAGCGAGTCGAGCAGTCCGATGACGATGAACACCGACAGCACCATTGCCGCCCCCATCGCCATCGGCCGCTGCGCCACGCTGCGCCAGGGCGCGAGCAGGTGTTCCTGGCGGCGGATCATCGCGACCAGCAGCAGCACCCCTGCCAGCAGCAGGAAAATCAGCGCATCGGTCCAGAGGATGACGGGCTGGAAACTCATTGCAGCCGGACCCGCGGATCGACCCACGAGTAGGAGATGTCGGTGAGGATCAGACCGACGATGTAGAGGAAGGAACCGAGAAACACCATGGCGCGGACGATGGCGAAATCCTGTGCCTGGATCGCGTCGATGGTATAGCTGCCCAATCCGGGGATGCCGAAGAAGGACTCGGTGATCAGACTGCCCATGAACAGCAGCGGCAGCACCACCACCGCACCGGTGAGAATCGGGATCATGCCGTTCTTCAGCACGTGGCGGAACAGCACGCGGATTTCCGACAGACCCTTGGCGCGCGCGGTGCGCACGTAGTCCTTGCCGATCTCCTCGAGGAAAATGGTGCGGTACCAGCGCGCGCCGCTGCCGATACCGGAAACGACGCCGACCAGCACCGGCAGCAGGATGAACTTCAGGCCGTCGATTCCGCTGGCAAAGCCGGAAATCGGCAGCAGGTTCCACAGCTTGGCGATGAAGAATTGCCCGGCGATGATGTAGAACAGTCCCGAGATCGACATCAGCACCACGCACAGCACCACGCCCCAGACGTCGAGATAGGTGGCACGGAAGAACACCATCAGCAGCGCGAAGCTGATGTTGACCATCAGGCCGATGACGAATACCGGCAGCGCGATCGCCAGGCTCGGCCACATGCGGGTGCGGATCTCGTTGCCGATGTTGCGGCCGTCGTCGGACTCGCCGAATTCGAACGCGAACATCGCCGCCGAATGCTGGAAATAAATCGTCTCGGTGAGTTTCCCGGTGCCTGCCGCCGCGGCATTGAACAGCAGCGGCTTGTCGTAGCCGTGCTCGACCTTCCAGCGTTCGATCGCCTCGGGGGTGACC
>JBAPWR010000103.1:0-1867 GCA_049283775.1 Thiobacillus sp. | reverse complement strand
CTCCTGCACGACAATGCGGCCAGGCTGTTCGCGCCATTCCTGCAGTGCGGGGAAACGAGCGCAGCGCCCTGATCGGCGGTTGCGGATTCGCCTGCCCGGGCAGCAGCAACTATGATTGGAGTGTTTTCAACTTCAGGTTTCGCACCATGAGCCACAAACATGAAAACCTGCTGCACTCCATACTCGAAGGCACGGTCAGCGGCAACGTTCACTGGCGCGAGGTCGAGTCGATGCTGGTCCACCTCGGCGCCAAGGTCGATCCGCATCACGGCGCGATCTTCCGCATCGAGCTGAACGGCGTGGAGGGCTTTCTGCACCACCCGCACAACAGCAACACCTGTACCAAGCAGGATCTGCGAACGCTGCGCGACTACCTCGTTTCGGCCGGCTTCAAGGGCAAGTAGTCCTCATCCGCCGGGCTTGCGGGCAGCAGATTCCAGCCGGCCGATGGAGCGCCTGTTTCTCCCTTCCAGCCGTTAAAATCGGGCTCCACCCACTGCACCGGAGCCGATCCCGATGAGCCGTTTTTCTAGCTTGCTATTTTCCATGATGCTGGGCGCCCTGCTGGCCACCACCGGCTGCAAGGCCCAGCAGCCTCCCGCCGCGCAAACCGTTTCCACCCAGCCCGGTGAGGGCCAGCCCGCCAACCCGCGGGTGCTGATCGAGACCAGCAAGGGCAACATCACGATCGAACTGTTCCCCGGCAACGCCCCGCAATCGACGGCCAATTTCCTGCAGTACGTCGAATCCGGCTTCTACGACGGCACGATTTTTCACCGCGTCATACCCGACTTCATGATCCAGGGCGGCGGCATGACCGCCGACATGAGCGAAAAACCGCGCGGCGCGCCGATCCAGAACGAGGCCGACAACGGCCTGAAGAACCTGCGCGGCACCCTGGCGATGGCCCGTACCCCCGACCCGCACTCGGCCACCTCGCAGTTCTTCATCAACGTGGCGGACAACTATTTCCTCAATCACCGCGGCAAGAGTCCCGAAGGCTGGGGTTACGCGGTGTTCGGCCAGGTGGTCGATGGCATGCCGGTGGCCGATGCCATCGTCGCGGTGCCGCGCGGCAATCGCGGCCCGCATGGCGACGTGCCGCTCGAGCCGGTGCTGATGACGCGGGTCAGCGTGATCCCGCCGCAGGACGCAGCCCAGCCGTGACGCTCACGCAAGCCTGTCCGGCTCACATCGGCCGGCGACGCATCGCTTGACGCCTGGGCTGAAATTCTCCCTGCTGTCGCTGGCCTCGCTGGCGGCGATCACGCTCGGGCTGTTCGCCGGCACGCTGCCCGACGACCGCGAGCTGGCGCGGCAGATCCTCGTCGAACTGCGCGGCCCGCGCGTCGCGGCGGCTTTCGCCTGCGGCGGCCTGCTGGCGCTGGCCGGGGCCCTGATGCAGACGCTGTTCCGCAATCCCCTGGCCGAGCCCTACCTGCTCGGTGTCTCCGGCGGGGCCGGCCTGCTCGCCCTGCTGGGGATGGCGGCGGGGCTGACCTGGCCGTGGGTGTCGGGCCTGGCCTTTCTCGGCAGCCTGCTGGCGCTGGCGCTGGCGGCGAGCCTGGGAGGCCGGCTGCTGGCGCGCGACCACACCCCGCTGCTGCTGGCCGGCGTGATGCTGGCCGCGGGCTTCGGTGCACTCATCGCCCTGGTTCTGAGCCTCGCCCCCTTGCAGCAACTGCCGGGGATGCTGTTCTTCCTGATGGGCGACCTCGCCTGGATCGAGCATGCGGGCGGGCTGTGGCTGGCACTGGTGCTGGCGGTGACGATTTCGCTCGCGCTGGCGCGCCGGCTCGACGTGCTGCAGCTCGCGCCGCTGAAGGCAGCCTCGCTCGGCGTGGCGGTGGCACCGACGCGCTGGGCG
>JBAPWR010000102.1:0-4566 GCA_049283775.1 Thiobacillus sp. | reverse complement strand
GCATCGAAACCCTGAGCGACCTCGAGTACGGCTTCGGCGTCGTCGGCGTCGAGCGCGAAGATCGAGATGCTGTCGAGGCTGCGGCACGCCGGCACCACTCCGTTGTTGGACAGCAGCCCGCAGGTCGGCTTCAGCCCGACAAGATTGTTGAAGGAGGCGGGCACACGGCCGGAGCCGGCAGTGTCGGTACCGAGGCTGAAGCTCGCCAGTCCCAGCGCCACCGTAACCGCCGAGCCCGAACTCGATCCACCCGAAATGTAGTCGGGGTCGAAGGCGTTGCGGCAGGCGCCATAGGGCGAGCGCGTGCCGTTGAGCCCGGTGGCGAACTGGTCGAGGTTGGTCTTGCCGACCGGAATCGCACCGGCGTCGATCAGACGCTGTACGACGAACGCGTTGTGCTCGGGCACGTAGGCAAAACCCGGGCAGGCCGCCGTGGTCGGCACGCCGGCGAGGTCGATGTTGTCCTTGATGGCGAAGGGAATACCGTACAGCGGCAGCTCGTCGGGGTTCCTGTCCATCAGCGCCCGGGCGTAGCCGCGCAGTTCGGCGTCGGACAGGCGATGGATCCAGATGCGGTGCGTATCGGACTCGGCCAGGCGCCCGATCAGCGCCTCGGCCGTATCGAGCGGGGTCCAGCTGCCGCTGCGATAGAGGCGTTGCAGGAAGGGAATCCGCATGTCTGCGGGCAGTTTTTTCATCGGGCTCACTCCGTTTCGCTCACCAGCACCAGCAGATCCTGGCCGGCGCTGACCTGACCGCCCTCGCGGCAGAAGACTTTGTAAATGCGTCCATCGCACGGCGCCAGCACGGCGAATTCCATCTTCATCGATTCGACGATGACGAGCGGGTCACCCTGCTTCACGCTGGCCCCCTCCTCCGCTTCCACCTTCCACACGTTGCCGGCGACGTGGCTGGCGATGGCGCGGCCGTTCTCGGGCAGGTCGAGTTCGCTGTCGGGCGCGGCTTCGGCGACGGTGAGGTCGCTGGCGTACTCTGCCTGGCCGCTGGCGCGCCAGCGTTCGCGCTCGGCCTCGAACGCGGCCTGCTGCCGGGTCTTGAAGGCGGTGATCGACGCGCCGTTGTCAGAGAGAAAGCAGTTGTATTCGCGCAGGCTGAAAGTGGTTTCCTCAACCTTCAATTGATATCGACCGAGCGGGAAGTCCTCGCGGATTTTCAATAGCTCCTGTTCGCTCACCGGGAAGAAGCGCACCTGGTCGAAAAAGCGCAACAGCCAGGGCTTGCCGTCGCTGAAGTCTCGGGTTGCTCGCCAGCGATTCCACATCTGCAGCGTACGGCCGACGAACTGGTAGCCGCCGGGACCTTCCATGCCGTACACGCACATATAGGCGCCGCCAATGCCGACGGCGTTCTCCGGGGTCCAGGTTCGTGCAGGGTTGTACTTGGTGGTGACCAGGCGATGGCGCGGGTCGACGGGCGTCGCCACGGGCGCACCGAGGTAGACATCGCCGAGGCCCATCACCAGGTAGCTGGCGTCGAAGACGATGCGCTTCACCTCTTCAATGGAGTCGAGGCCGTTGATGCGGCGGATGAACTCGATGTTGCTCGGGCACCAGGGCGCATCCTTGCGCACCGACTGCATGTATTTCTCGATCGCCAATTTGGTGGCAGCGTCGTCCCACGACAGCGGAATGTGCACGATGCGGGTCGGCACTTGCATGTCCTCGATCACGGGCAGCGCCTCTTCCGCGGCCAGCAGCCGCTCCATCAGTCTGGCGAGCGGCAGCACACGCGAATCGTAGTGCACCTGCAGCGAGCGGATGCCGGGGGTGAGATCGAGGATGCCCGGCACTGCCTCGGCCTGCAGATGCGTCATCAGCGCATGGACGCGGAAGCGCAGGTTGAGGTCGAGCACCAGCGAGCCGTATTCGATGAGCAGGTATTTGTCGCCGGCGCGACGGTAGACGACCGCCACGGGGTTGTCGGTTTCCGGGATGCGATGCAGCACGGGTTCGGCGAGGGGCTCACCCTCTCCCCCAATCCCTCCCCCGCTCACGGGGGAGGGGAGCAGGCTGGCAACCGCCCTGTCCTGTTCAATTTCCATGCGCTCGGCCTGCGTCTGCGACAAGCGCTTGAAGCGCACCGTATCGCCCGGGCGCAGCTGACCCATCTTCCATAGCTCGGCCTGGACGATGGTCGCGGGGCAGACGAAGCCGCCGAGGCTCGGGCCGTCCGGACCGAGGATCACCGGCATGTCGCCGGTGAAGTCGACCGCGCCGATGGCATACGCGTTGTCGTGGATGTTCGACGGATGCAGCCCCGCCTCGCCGCCATCCTTGCGCGCCCACTGCGGGCGCGGACCGATCAGGCGCACGCCGGTACGACTCGAGTTGTAGTGCACTTCCCAGTCGGTGGCGAAGAACATCTCGATGTCGGCATCGGTGAAGAAGTCCGGCGCACCGTGCGGCCCATAGAGCACGCCGATTTCCCATGCGTGGGTGTACGGAGGCTGGAGCGCGGCGGGCAGGCTGGAAGCGACCCTCTCCCGCACTGCCGCGCCCCCCTCCCCCGCGGGCGGGGGAGGGGCTGGGGGAGAGGGCAGATGCAGCACGTCGCCAACCCGCAGCGTGCGGCCAGCATGGCCGCCGAACTGGCCGAGGGTGAAGGTGGATTTGCTGCCTAGATAATCCGGCACGTCGAAGCCGCCGCGTACCGCGAGGTAGGTGCGGCAGCCGGTGTCCTGGATCGCGCCGAGCTTGAGGATGCTGCCGGCCTTGATCGCGTGCACCTCCCAGTTGGCGAGCGGCATGCCGTCGAGCTCGGCGCCCATGTCAGCGCCGGCGAGTGCAACCATGGCATCGCAGTTGAAGCGCAGCGTGGGGCCCGCCACCGTCAACTCGAGTGCAGCCGCGCCCTCTTCGTTGCCGGCGAGCTGGTTGGCAAGGCGCAAGGCCAGCGCGTCCATCGGTCCCGAGGGCGGCACGCCGACGTCCCAGTAGCCGGTGCGGCCCGGCCAGTCCTGGATGCTGCTCTGCACGCCGGGCTCGATGACGTCGACGGTCGCCGGGCGGTAGCGGAAGGCATTCAGATAACGCGTGGTCTGGCGCCCTTCCCTGAACACCGCGTCGCGAACGATCTGCGCAAGGTAGCCGAGGTTGGACTCGATGCCGGCGACACGCGTATTCACCAGCGCCTGCTGCATTTTTTCCAGAGCCTCGGCGCGGTCGCGCCCCTTGACGATGATTTTGGCCACCATGGGATCGTAAAACGGCGGCACGTCGGAGCCGCGCTCGACCCAGCTTTCGATTCGCGCCTTGGCCGGGAAAACCACTTCGGTCAGCACGCCGGCGGCGGGCTGGAAATCCTTGCCCGGGTCTTCGGCGTAGAGGCGCACCTGCATCGACGCGCCCTGGAGTTCAGGCTTGAAGCCGGACAGATCAAGCTCGCCCGCCGCCTCCCTGACCATCCACTCGACCAGGTCGACGCCGCTGACTTCCTCGGTGACGCCGTGCTCGACCTGCAGGCGGGTGTTCACTTCGAGGAAATAGAACTCGCCGCTCCGGGTGTCGTAGACGAACTCGACCGTACCGGCGGAACGGTAGCCGACCGCTTCGCCGAGGCGCACAGCGGTAGCCAGCAGGTCGGCACGTTGCATCTCGGTCAGGCCGGGCGCCGGGGTTTCCTCGATGACCTTCTGGTTGCGGCGCTGCACCGAGCAGTCGCGCTCGCCCAGCGCCACCACATGCCCCTTGCCGTCGCCGAAGATCTGCACCTCGATGTGGCGCGCATGCTCGACGTATTTTTCCAGGAAGATCCCCGCTTCCTTGAAGTTGGCGCGCGCCAGCCGCTCCACCGACTGGAAGGCTTCCACCAGTTCGTCGGCGCTCCAGATCAGGCGCATGCCGATGCCGCCGCCGCCGGCGGTGCTCTTCAGCATCACCGGGTAGCCGATGCGCGCCGCCTCCGCCTGGGCGTGGCCGGCATCGGACAACAGGCCGGAACCCGGGAGCAGCGGCACCTCGTTGTGTTCGGCGAGATCGCGTGCGGTGTGCTTGAGGCCGAAGGCACGCATCTGCGCAGGGCTCGGCCCGATGAAGGCGATGCCGGCGGCGGCGCAGTCCTCGGCGAAGCCGGGATTCTCGGAGAGAAAGCCGTAGCCAGGGTGGATGGCCTGGGCGCCGGTAGCCTTCGCTACTTCGAGTATCTTCTCGGCGCGCAGGTAGCTCTGCGCCGCCGGCGCCGGGCCGATCTCGACTGCCTCGTCGGCCAGCCGCACATGCAGGCTGTGACGGTCGGCTTCGGAATAGACGGCGACCGACTTCACCCCCATCTTGCGCAGGGTGCGAATGATGCGGCAGGCGATGGCGCCGCGGTTGGCGATCAGGACTTTGTTAAACATGTTCTACTCTTGCGGGGCGTCCCGCATTTTTCCTGCGCTACGCGGGCCGTCCCACGCAGCGGTGCTTCATTGCGGGCCATGTTTCATTTCGGAACCCGCCCTACTGCGGGTTCCAGAGGAGGAACCGGGCCGGCGTCGGATTGTAGGCGTTGCAGGGATTGTTGAGCTGGGGGCAGTTGGAGACCAGCATCCATAGATTCATCTCGGCG
>JBAPWR010000101.1:0-2575 GCA_049283775.1 Thiobacillus sp. | reverse complement strand
GCGTGGTTGTGGTGCGAGGGCACCATCGACAGCGCGCGCTGGCCGCTCGGCAGCTTCAGGGTGTAGAGGAATTCGGCGCCGCGGAAGGCTTTGTTCTCGACTTCGGCCAGCAGCAGGCTGTCGTCGTCGTGGACGATGTCGTCGGGACGCAGCAGAACGTCGACATGACAGCTGCGCACGCACTCGTCGCAGCCGCTGGCGTCGCATTCGACCGGGATGTGGCCATCAAGTACGCCGAGTTCGATTTCCACCTGGTGATCGTTGATCACCTCGCCGGTGACCAGCGCGCCCTGGCCGACGAAGTCGGCGACGAAGCGATTGGCCGGCTCGTGATACAGGTTGTAGGGCGTATCCCATTGCTGGATGCGTCCCTGGTGCATGACGCCGACCCAGTCGGCCAGCGAGAACGCCTCGTGCTGGTCGTGGGTGACGATGAGCGCGGTGGTGGCCTCGCGTTTGAGGATGTCGCGCACCTCCAGCGACAGGCGCTCGCGCAGCTCGACGTCGAGGTTGGAGAACGGCTCGTCCATCAGGATCAGCCGCGGACGCGGTGCCAGGGCGCGAGCCAGCGCCACGCGCTGCTGCTGGCCGCCGGACAACTGGTGCGGGAACTGCTCGGCGTGGCCGGCCAGACCGACCAGTCGCAGCAGTTCGTCGACGCGCGCCTGTTTGGCCGCAGCCGACTGGTCGCGCAGGCCGAAGCCGACGTTCTTCGCCACTGTCAGATGCGGGAACAGGGCGTAGTCCTGGAACACCATCCCGACGCGACGTTTCTCCGCGGGCAGCATCCAGTCGGCGCGGCTGACGACTTCACCGCCGATGCGGATTTCGCCGCTCTGGATCGGTTCGAAGCCGGAGATGCAGCGCAGCGCCGTGGTCTTGCCGCAGCCCGAGGGGCCCAGCAGACAGCCGATCGCGCCTTCGGGCAAGGTGAAGGAGAGGTCGGCGATGATCTGTCGATCGCCGTAGGACTGCGAAACCGAGTCGAGTTTCAGTTCGGCCATAGGGGCTCAGCCATGGGATTGCTCACCGCGCCAGGTGAGGAGAATGATGGGGATGATACCGGCAATGACGATGGCCAGAGAAGGCAGCGCGGCGCGCTCCCATTCACCTTCCGATGTCATTTCGAACACCCTCACCGCCAGCGTGTCCCAGCCGAACGGGCGGGTCATCAGGGTGATCGGCATTTCCTTCATGATGTCGACGAAGGCCAGCGCCGCGGCAGTCAGCAGGCTGGCGCGCAGCATCGGCAGGTGCACCCGTGCCAGCAGGCCGGTCGCGCCGGTGCCGAGATTGCGCGCCGCCTCGTCGATGTTGCGGGTGATGCGGTGCAGGCCGCTGTCGATCGGGCCGAAGCCGACCGCGAGGAAGCGCACCAGATAGGCCAGCAGCATCACCAGCAAGGTGCCCTTGAGGATCTCGCTGCCTTCGAATCCGAACCAGGCCTGGGCGCTGTCGATCAGCCAGTTGTCGAGCGCCGCCACCGGGATGAACAGGCCGACCGCCAGCACCGCGCCGGGGAAGGCGTAACCGAGGGTGGCGAGACGCTGCGTCCAGATCATCGCGCTGCCCGGCCGCTGCCGCCCGGCATAGGCCAGCAGCAGCGCCACCGCCACCACCATCAGCGCACCGATGCCGGCGATCAGCACCGAATGCCAGGCGAAGGCCCAGTAACGGGCATCGAGATCGTCGGCGATGACCTCGCGCGTCCACAGCGCCAGCTGTGTGATGGGGATGAGGAAGGCGATCGCCAGCACCGCTCCGGCATAGAGGAAGGCCAGGGTAGCCAGCGCTGGCGACAGCCGGATGCGCCGCGAGGCGGTGCTGCGCCCGACGCCGCCGAAGCGCATCCGCGCCCGCGAACGCTGCTCGAATACCACCGCGACCAGCACGAACAGGATCAGGATCGACGCCAGCTGGGCCGCCGCCTCGAGCGAGAACAGGCTGTACCAGGCCTTGTAGATGGCGGTGGTGAAGGTGTCGTAGTTGAAGATCGCCACGGTGCCGAAGTCGGCCATGGTTTCCATCAGCGCCAGCATCAGCCCGGCGGCGATCCATGGCCGCGCCATCGGCAGCGCCACCCGGAAGAAACCCTGCCAGCGCGACAGGCCGAGCGACTGCGCCGCCTCCAGCGCGATCGCGCCCTGGGTGGCGAAGGCGTTCTTGGCGATCAGGTAGACATAGGGATAGAGAGCCAGCGACATCACCAGGATGACGCCGCCGCGCGAGCGGATTTCCGGCAGGCCGGTGATGCCCCATTCGTCCCGCAGCCAGGTCTGCAATGGCCCGGTGAAGTCCAGCAGGCCGATGGCGACGAAGGCGGTGACGTAGGCGGGGAGCGCCAGCGGCAGCAGCAGCGCCCAGTCGAACAGGCGGCGGCCGGGAAATTCGCACATCGCCGTGAGCCAGGCCAGCGACACGCCGAGCACGCTGACGCCGATGCCGACCCCGAGCACCAGCCAAAGGGTGTTTTCCACCAGCTCGGGCAGGACGAATTCGGTCAGGTGGGCGAGGACATCGCCTTCGACCCGGGTGTAGGAGGAGAAGGTGACCGCGACCGGAATCAGCACCAGGG
>JBAPWR010000100.1:0-3384 GCA_049283775.1 Thiobacillus sp. | reverse complement strand
GCACTTTGCCTCCTGGTTTCAAACGCAACGCACTTCGTTCAGCTTAGATCAGAAATCAGCAATTCAAGACGTTCAAGTCCGATTTTTACATCCTGCGGATGGGCCTTCACCAGTTCGGGCACGAACGCGACTTCGATGAATTCCGCGGTGACCACGCCCTTTTCATTGCGATGGGTGACCCACCAGATGCCCGGGGACGCGGTTTCGCTCAGGGTGGATTCGCCATTGGCATTGAGGGTGACGGCGATCTCGCCGGCTCCCAGCCCGGTCCGCAGCCAGTCGAGATCGGCCGGGGTCAGCGGCAGCGCGCCAAGATCGATGGCGGAGGTCTCGCCGCTGTCGAGCAGGCGGCGCACCTGCTCCGCCAGTTCATGCAAGAGAGGGGGGGCGTTGCCGGTCAGACCGGCTTCAGGCGGAGGGGAATCGATGACATGGATGGGAATGGCGTCAAGCGACATGATTCCAGACCCGGATTTGTTCCTTGATCGCTGCGCACACAGGGGGAATGGCGGCGGCGACGGCGGGGGTCGGGAATTCGCCCCAGTCGATCACCTGCGGCTGGATGGCGAGCATCACGCGCTTTTCCGGCCAGTGGCCGGCCAGCATGGCGATTGCGCGCAGGTCGGTCAGCCCCACTTCATGTACCGAGGCCTTGCGATTGCTCATCAGAAATGAGTCCATTTCCTCCCCTTTCAGCAACTTCCAGTCACCCGCTTTGGCTTTTATGTTGGCGGCGTCGACGACGATCAGCGCATCGGCGTCCTCGATCGGACCCGCCAGGGTGAACGACAGGGTACCGCCGTCGAGCAGGGTGATGTCAGGCAGGTTGCCGAGTTCGGGCTCGAGCGCCTGCAGGACGTGGATGCCTACGCCTTCGTCGGTCAGCAGGGTATTGCCTATTCCAAGTACCAGCGTTTTCATGCGCCGAATTTAACATTGCCAAATCGCAATAACAACTGACTAAAACACTTGGGCATGTTCTTGATTGTTCATCACAATTTTGTGACTTTCGCGACCCGCTGCGGTGCCGGCAAATCCCTTATACTGATTTCAGCTTTGTTTCAGGTCATCATCCATGTGCCTCGCCATCCCCATGCAGATCGAATCGATCGAGGGCTACACAGCCCGCTGTCAGGCCAAGGGCGTGTGGCGCGACGTCAGCCTGTTCATGATGCAGGACGAGTTGCCCGCAGTCGGCGATTTCGTCATGGTGCACGTCGGCTATGCGATCCAGAAGGTGACCGAGTCGGATGCCCGCTCATCCTGGGAATTGCTCGATCAGATCCTGGAGGAAAGCGGTGCATGAACTGGCTGTCGCCCAGGCACTGGTCGAGCAGGTGGAAGCCGTGATCAGCCAGCATCGGGCGACAGGCGCCACTTCGGTCCGCGTGCGCATCGGCCCCCTGGCCGGGGTGGTACCGGACCTGCTGGCCACCGCCTTTCCGCTTGCCGCCGCCGGCAGTCGCTTGCAGCACGCCGTGCTCGACCTGGTCGATGCGCCGATCAGGGTGCGCTGCCAGACCTGCGGCGCCGAAACCGATGCCGCGATGAACCGCCTGATCTGCAGCGCCTGCGGCGACTGGCACACCCAGGTCATCAGCGGCGACGATCTGCTGCTGGAAAGCGTCGAACTCGAAACCGCCCCCACCCTGACCCATGAATCCTGACCCCTGGCCCCTAGACAATGTGTGACACCTGCGGCTGCAACCTCACTCCCGGCAACAAGCACCTCGCGTTCAAGCCCGTCGCCAAGGGCGCGACCGCGGTCTCGGTCCTGAAAGGCCTGCTGGCGAAGAACGACGACCAGGCCACCCACAACCGCGAGCACTTCGACAAGCGCGGCATCCTTGCGATCAACCTGATGTCTTCGCCCGGCTCGGGCAAGACCGCCCTGCTGGAGGCCACGCTCACCGCGCTCAAGGACGAATTCACCTGCGCCGTGATCGAGGGCGACCTGGAAACCGAGAACGACGCCGAGCGGATTCGCGCCAAGGGGGTGCAGGCACACCAGATCGTCACCGGAACCGCCTGCCACCTCGATGCCCACCTGGTGCACGATGCGCTGCATCACATGAGCCTCGACGGCATCGACATCCTGTTCATCGAAAACGTCGGCAACCTGGTGTGCCCGGCGAGCTTCGACCTTGGCCAGCACCTCAACGTCACCCTCCTTTCCGTGACAGAGGGCGACGACAAGCCGGCGAAATACCCGGTGATGTTCCGCGCTGCGGATGCCATGCTGCTGACCAAGACCGACCTGCTGGCGGTGCTCGACGACTTCGATCCGGACAAGGCCGAAGCGCATCTGCGCAATCTCGCCAACCCGGCGCCGGTGATGCGGCTGTCGGCGCGCAAGGATCTGGGCATGGACGCCTGGCTGACCTGGCTGCGCGAGCAGCTCGCCGCCCAGCGCGCCCGTGTCGCCGTCGGTCAGTCGCGGCGCCCGGCGATCCAGGCCGACGGCGTGAAATACCACAGCGCCACGTCCCCCACCCCGCCCTCCCCCGAAGGGAGAGGGGGACAAAGTCGCGCTACGCGCGCTTCAAGCTAATGAACGAAGCGCGCGACTGGCTGGAGAAAATCCACGCCCTCGAGTTCGACCGCACCATCAAGATCATGAATGTGTGCGGCGGACACGAGCGCTCAATCACCCAGGCCGGCCTGCGCGGCGCCCTGCCAGAATGGCTCGAACTGGTGCCCGGTCCCGGCTGCCCGGTGTGCGTCTGTCCGGAGGAAGACGTCTACCAGGCGATGCAGTTGGCGCTCGTGGACCACGTGATCCTGGTTGCCTTCGGCGACATGCTGCGGGTGCCGGTCAACGTCAAAAAGGGCGAGGTGCGCTCGCTCGCCGAGGCGCAGGCGGCAGGCGCCGACGTGCGGCCGATCGCCAGCCCGCTCGATGCGCGAAAAATCGCCCAGGAGAATCCCGATCGTCCGGTGGTGTTCTTCGCTGCCGGATTCGAGACCACCACCGCGCCGGTGGCGGCGATGCTGGCCGAAGGCGTGCCTGCCAACCTGTCGATCCTGCTGTCCGGGCGGCTGACCTGGCCGGCGGTGGCGATGCTGCTCGACTCCGGCAGCCCCGGCTTCGACGCCCTGGTCGCACCCGGCCACGTCTCCACGGTGATGGGGCCGGAGGAATGGAGCTTCGTCATCGACCGCCACGAGATTCCGGCTGCGGTCGCCGGCTTCGCGCCGGAGTCACTGCTGGCATCGTTCTATTCCGTGCTGCGCCAGCTGCAGAGCGGCGAACGTTTTCTCGACAACTGCTACCAGGAAGTTGCTCATCCCGGCGGCAATCCGACAGGCCGCCGCCTGCTCGGCCAGACCCTCGACATCGTCGACGCCAACTGGCGCGGCATCGGCATCATTGCCAAGTCGGGC
>JBAPWR010000099.1:0-6782 GCA_049283775.1 Thiobacillus sp. | reverse complement strand
GATTTACCACCCATGGGACGTGCCATGATTTATTCCTTTTCGATTCGATTCAATATCAAGATCAATTGTCGGCTGTTGAGACTGCGGCGGCTTAACACTCCCTGCAGATTCACCCTGTCGCTGCTTTTCAGCTTGCCGAGCTGGCCTGCCAGGTTTCCGCTGGCCTGCACCTTCAGCTCACATTCCACCTGGCGTTCCGACTGTCCGACCGTCTGGGTCGAGCGGTGGGCTATCACCGCTTCCGCAATCGGCACGCCCGCCGGGCTGTAACGCAAGGGCTCGATCTGGATGAGTTCTCCGCTGATCTCCAGCCGGTTCACGCAATCAGGCGGCCGCAGGCTGCTCGGCTGCCGGCTCGGCCTTGGCCGCGCTGCTTTCCAGCAGGTCGCGCGACTTTTCTTCCTTCATCATCGGCGAAGGCGTGCTTACCGCGGCGTCGCGCTTGATGGTCAGATGGCGCAGCACGGCATCGTTGAATTTGAAGCCATGCTCGAGTTCTTCCAGGGTTTCCTGATCGCATTCGATGTTCATCAGCACGTAATGGGCTTTGTGAACCTTCTGGATCGGATAGGCCATCTGGCGGCGGCCCCAGTCTTCGAGGCGATGGACGCTGCCGCCGCGCGTGGTGATGTTGCCGCGGTAGCGTTCGATCATGGCGGGCACCTGCTCGCTCTGATCGGGATGGACGATGAATACGATTTCGTAATGCCGCATCTAGTTTCCTTTCGGTTAAGCCCCCCGCTGCAGTGCGGCGCGGTGGAGCAAGGTTGATACTGCCAAGGTCAAAAAAACAATCCCCGGCCAAACCGGGGACTGCGAATCATACGCTTTTTTCCTGAAAATTCAACGGCTACATCACACAGTCGACATAGTAGCGGGCGCGCCCATCGACGACGTCCTCGACCAGGCCGTGGACGTCGGTCTCGAAGCCGGGGAATCGCTCGTTGAATTCACGGGTGAACTGCAGGTAGCGCACGATGGTGGGATTGAAGCGCTCGCCCGGAATCAGCAGGGGAATGCCCGGCGGATACGGCGTCACCAGCATGGCGGTGATGCGGCCTTCGAGCTTGTCGATCTCGACCCGTTCGATCTCGCGGTGCGCCATCTTGGCGAAGGCATCGGCCGGCTTCATCGCCGGCGCCATTTCCGACAGATACATCTCGGTGGTCAGGCGCGCCACGTCGTTGGCCTTGTAGATGGTGTGGATCTGGTCGCACAGGTCCTTGAGGCCGGTCTTCTCGTAGCGCGGATGCTTCTCGATGAATTCGGGCAGCACGCGCCACAGCGGCTGGTTCTCGTCGTAGTCGGCCTTGAACTGCTGCAGCGCGGTCACCAGCGTGTTCCAGCGGCCCTTGGTGATGCCGATGGTGAACATGATGAAGAAGGAATAGAGCCCGGTCTTCTCGACGATGACGCCGTGCTCGGCCAGGTATTTTGTGACGATCGCCGCCGGGATGCCCCAGTCGGCGAAGGCGCCGTCCATGTCGAGGCCGGGCGTGATGACGGTCGCCTTGATCGGGTCGAGCAGGTTGAATCCCGGCGCGATCTTGCCGAACTCGTGCCAGCGTGCGCCGGCCTCGAGCATCCAGTCCTCGCGGTCGCCCACGCCCTCCTCTGCCAGCTTTTCCGGCCCCCACACCTTGAACCACCAGGAGTCGCCGAATTCCTCGTCGACCTTGCGCATGGCGCGGCGGAAATCGAGTGCTTCCTTGATCGACTCTTCCACCAGCGCCGTGCCGCCGGGCGGCTCCATCATCGCCGCGGCCACGTCGCACGAGGCGATGATGGCGTACTGCGGCGAGGTCGAGGTATGCATTAGATAGGCCTCGTTGAAACGATGGAAGTCGAGCTTGCGCGTCTCGGAGTCCTGCACCAGGATCTGCGAGGCCTGGGACAAACCGGCCAGCAGCTTGTGCGTCGACTGGGTGGCGAACACCAGGGCATCCTTGGCGCGCGGGCGATTCTTGCCGATGGCATGCATGCCACGATAGAAGTCGTGGAAAGTGGCGTGCGGCAGCCAGGCCTCGTCGAAATGCAGCGTATCGATGTAGTCGCCGAGCAGTTCCTTGATCATGTCGACGTTGTAGAGGATGCCGTCGTAGGTCGACTGGGTGATGGTGAGGATGCGCGGCTTGCGCTTGACGTCCTTTGCGAACGGATGCGCGGCGATCTTCTTCTCGATGTTCTCGGGGCGAAATTCGTCCAGCGGAATCGGCCCGATGATGCCGTAGTGGTTGCGCGTCGGCGTCAGGAAGATCGGGATCGCGCCGCACATCATGATGGCATGCAGGATCGACTTGTGGCAGTTGCGGTCGACCACGACGATATCGCCCGGGGCAACGGTCGCGTGCCACACCATCTTGTTGGACGACGAGGTGCCGTTGGTGACGAAGAACAGGTGGTCGCAGTTGAAGATGCGTGCCGCGTTGCGCTCGGATGCCCCCACCGGTCCGGTGTGGTCGAGCAACTGGCCCAACTCGTCGACCGCGTTGCAGACGTCGGCGCGCAGCAGGTTCTCGCCGAAGAACTGGTGGAACATCTGGCCGATCGGCGCCTTGAGGAACGCCACGCCGCCGGAATGGCCCGGGCAATGCCACGAGTAGGAGCCATCCGCCGCGTAATGGGTCAGCGCGCGGAAAAACGGCGGCACCAGCGAATCGAGGTAGGCGCGCGCCTCGCGGCCGATATAGCGGGCCAGGAACTCGGGCGTATCTTCCAGCATGTGGATGAAGCCGTTGAGCTCGCGCAGGATGTCGTTCGGAATGTGGCGCGCGGTACGGGTTTCGCCGTGCAGGAAGATCGGAATCTCGGCATTGCGGAAGCGCACCTCCTCGACGAAGGCGCGCAGTTTCTGCAGCGCGTTGCTGGTTTCCTCGTCGCTGCCCGCAAGCTCCTCGTCGTCGATCGACAGCACGAAGGCCGAGGCGCGCGCCTGCTGCTGGGCGAACGAGGTCAGGTCACCGTAGTTGGTGACGCCGAGCACCTCCATGCCTTCCTTCTCGATCGCCTCGGCAAGGGTACGGATACCCAGGCCCGAGGCATTCTCGGAACGGAAGTCTTCGTCAATGATGACAACGGGAAAGCGAAAGCGCATGGCCTGCTCCAGAGGGAAGCCGTCGGGATGGGCGGATTAAAAAAAGCGGATTATACGAATCCCCGGTGACCCGGGGATTAAATTTTCGGCAGGGTCACGCCGACCTGGCCCTGATATTTGCCGCCGCGATCGCGATACGAGGTTTCGCATACCTCGTCGGATTCGAGGAACAGCATTTGCGCCACGCCTTCGTTGGCGTAGATGCGCGCCGGCAAGGGCGTGGTATTGGAAAACTCCAGGGTCACGTGGCCTTCCCACTCGGGCTCCAGCGGCGTGACGTTGACGATGATGCCGCAGCGCGCGTAGGTGCTTTTGCCGAGGCAGATGGTCAGCACGCTGCGCGGAATACGGAAATACTCGACGGTTCGCGCCAGCGCGAACGAGTTGGGTGGAATGATGCAGTAATCGCCCTTGACCTCGACGAAGGAATTCGGATCGAAGGCTTTGGGGTCGACGATGGTGGAGTTGATGTTGGTGAACAGCTTGAATTCGTCGGCACATCGCACGTCGTAGCCGTAGCTCGACGTGCCGTACGACACGATGGATCGACCATTGGCCTGCTTGACCTGACCTGCCTCGAACGGCTCGATCATCCCATGTTCGTCCGCCATGCGGCGGATCCATCGGTCGGACTTGATGCTCATTAACGTAAAACCCGCATAGCGTGCCCTTGTCCCCCTCCCCCATTTGGGGGGAGGGCGGGGAGAGGGCTAACGGTCATGGCGCATTTCATCACCAAGGGCTCGGCCATGACTGTCAGGTGTTGGAGATGACGATGTTGGGGAACTTGGTCGAATGGTCGACCGCGGTTTCGCCGATCTTGACCGCCACGCGACGCGCGATCTGCTTGTAGATGTCGGTCACCCGGCCATCCGGGTCGGATACGACCGACGGCTTGCCGGAATCGGTATCGGCACGGATGTGGCTGTCGAGCGGCAGCGCACCGAGGAATTCGACGTTGTAGTCCTTGCACATGCGCTCGCCGCCACCCTCGCCGAAGATGCGCTCTTCATGGCCGCACTTGGAGCAGATGTGCAGGCTCATGTTCTCGACCACGCCGATGATGGGAATACCGACCTTCTCGAACATCTTCAGTCCCTTGCGCGCGTCGATCAGCGCGATGTCCTGAGGCGTGGTGACGATCACCGCCCCGGTGACAGGCACACGCTGCGCCAGGGTCAGCTGGATGTCGCCGGTGCCCGGCGGCAGGTCGACGACCAGATAGTCGAGGTCCTTCCAGTTGGTGTTGTTGAGCAGTTGCTCGAGCGCCTGGGTGACCATCGGGCCGCGCCACACCATGGGCGTCTCGACATCGATCAGAAAGCCGATCGACATCGCCTGGATGCCATGCCCGATCAGCGGATCGAGGTTCTTGCCGTCGGTCGATTCGGGACGGTCGGTAATGCCGAGCATGGTCGGCTGCGAAGGCCCGTAGATATCGGCGTCCAGCATGCCGACGCTCGCGCCTTCGGCAGCCAGTGCCAGCGCCAGGTTGACCGCGGTGGTGGATTTGCCCACCCCGCCCTTGCCGGAAGCGACGGCGATGATGTTCTTGACGCCGGGAATCAGCTTGACGCCGCGCTGCACGCTGTGCGAGACGATCTTGAAGCTGACGTTGGCGGTGGCGCCGGTCACGCCTTCGATGCTTTTCAGCTTGTCCTCGACCTGCTGCTTGATCGTCGCGAGCTGGCTTTGCGCGGGGTAGCCGAGCAGGATGTCCAGCGAGACTGTACCGCCGTCGATCTTGATATTGCGAGCCGACTTCGTCGAAACGTAATCCTTCTGCGTGTTGGGGTCGACCAACTCTTTTAGTGCGGTTTGCACCTGAAGCTCAGAAACGGCCATTTTTTCTCCGGAACAAAAATTGGTGAGGAACGCAATATTAACGAATTCTACTGCAGTGTGCGTGGCGCCAACGCAGAAAAGACGCGGGATTCCACACTAGTTGCAGGGTGATAAGCCACCCCGGAAACGCTTATTTGCAGGGGGCAACGATGCCGTTTTTCCAGCACATCCTGGCTTTCTTCGGGGCCGGTGCCTGCTTTGCCGCGGGAGGCGCGCTCGAGCCGGTGCGCTTTTTGCTCGGAACCGCAGGTGCAGACAACTTCTTTTCCAAGACCAGCAGGTCGACTACCGGGGTGTCGATGACAGGTCCGTAATCGACCATGGGTTCCTGCCAGGGTGAGTCGGCCAGCGCAGAAGCCTCTGCGGAAACGGCCTCGCTCGGCGCCACCGGTGCTGCAGACAGGTCTTTTTCGCACTCAGGGACAATCGTCGCGCCTGATTCCCCGGACGGTTGCGGATCGACCTCGTCAGGCGCGGGCAATTCGATCACCGGCGTCTCGGACACCGGCCCGTAATCGACGCTGCGACCCTGCGGCACAGACACGCCAGCCAACGCCGGGGTAGGAACCAGCATGACCGGAACCCAACTGACGACGGGGGGCATGCCGGGCATCGCCTGCATCCATATGGGCATGAGCATCACCCTCCCCGCGAGGCCCTGAGAATAAGGCATCGGCTGCAGGGCCGGCAGTGTTGTCGGGGCTGCGCCTACTGACCCTCCCGGCAAGGCGGGTGCGCTGGGTGGGTTCGCGGAAGCCCGGGAGGTTTCAACCGTTGCTGCTGCCGGCGCCTCGGATGCGCCGGCGGCAGCCGCCGCAACCTCTGCAGCGCCTTCGGCCAGCGCCGGGCCGCTGAAAAACAGAGCCAGAATCGACAGCAGTTTCAAACCCTGATTGATAGCTTTCATGTTTCCTCTCAACGTGGTTCCGCATGGTGCGCGATGAGCATCGCCTCCGGCACCCAGATACGAATTGCCGCACTGATTTCCGCGATCGCGCCCTGACGCGGACGCAAGGAAATCCACAGCAGGTTCAGTTTCAGATTGAGATCGGCGAACACCACTTCACGATGCTGCGACAGGATGGAACGGATGCAGCCGGAGGTACGTTCGATCTCGATTCGGGGTTTGTCTCTCAGGCGCGGAATCAGCATCATGAAATCCGTCAGCAGCCGCCCTTCGCTGTCGCGGGTCGGCGCGACCTGCCAAAGCGGCGTACCGGGGGAACAAGCCGCCGAGACATCGGTAGATGAGGTGTAGACATGCAGTTTCATCGTCCGACCGCCCTCATCCCGCCAGGTCAGGGCTTGAGCTGGATTTCCAGCGGCGCGACCGGCGCGCTGCGCTGGCGTGGAGGCCGCTGGCGCAGATAGCGCACATCCTTGTGCAGAAAGCGCTCGAGTTCCGCCAGCGCCAGCTTGTAGACCTCGCGCTTGAACTCGACCACGGACTCCTGTGACACCCAGTAATCGCTCCAGCGCCACGCGTCGAATTCCGGATGGCTGCTGGCGCGCAGGCATACATCGCAATCGCGTCCGGTCAGGCGCAATAAAAACCATATCTGCTTCTGCCCACGGTACAGGCCGCGGTTGTCACGCCGGGTCCAGTGCGCCGGCACGTCATAACGCAACCACTCGCGCGTGCGTCCCAGCACACGGACGTGCTGGGGTTTCAGGCCTACCTCTTCTTCAAGTTCCCGGAACATGGCTTGTTCCGGCGTTTCCCCTGCGTTGATGCCGCCCTGGGGAAACTGCCAGGCGTGCTGGTTGACGCGCTTGCCCCAGAAAACCTGGTTGTGCGCGTTGCACAGAATAATGCCTACGTTCGGGCGGTACCCTTCTCGGT
>JBAPWR010000098.1:0-4562 GCA_049283775.1 Thiobacillus sp. | reverse complement strand
CGGCCTTCGGCGTCGGTGTTGAGGATCTCGATGGTCTTGCCCGACATCGAGGTGACGATGTCGCCCGGCTTGTTGGCGCGGGCATCGGGCATGTTCTCGCAGGACGGAACCAGGCCGATGACATTGAGCTTGAGTCCGAGTTCGCCGATGGCGCGGAAGGCGCCGAGGACTGCGCCACCGCCGCTCATGTCGTAGTTCATCTCGTCCATTTCCGCGGGCGGCTTGAGCGAGATGCCGCCGGCGTCGAAGGTGATGGCCTTGCCGACCAGCACCACCGGCTTGTCGCCCTTGTCGCCACCCTGGTGCTTGAGCACGATGAAGCGCGGTGGCTTGTCGCTGCCCTTGCCGACCGAGAGGAAGGAGCCCATGGCGAGCTTCTCGCAGGCCTTTTCGTCGAGGATCTCGCAGCCGAAACCGTAGGTCTTGGCCAGGGTCTGGGCCTGGTTGGCAAGATACTCAGGCGTGCAGATATTCGACGGGGTGTTGCCTAGGTCTTTCGCCAGTTCGATACCGCGGGCGATCGCCAGGCCGCGCGCCAGACCCTGTTCGCCCGGGTTCAGCTCGCCGCGGCGCGAGACCGCGAAAGTCAGTCGCTTGAGCGGGCGGCGCGGTTCGTCCGACTTGCTTTTCATGCGATCGAAGCGGTACAGCGCTTCGTGCGCGCTCAGCGTGGCCTGTTCGATGTTCCACCTGACGTCGCGTTTCTTCACCGCGATCTCTGAAAGATAAATCACCGCCTCCATCGAGCCGCTGTCGCGCAGGGTCTTGACGGCGCAGGCGATGGCGTCGCGGTAGGCCTTCTCGTGGAATTCACGCTCCTTGCCGAGACCGATCAGCAGGACGCGGTCGGCGAGGACGTGCGGCACCCTGTGCAGCAGCAGGGTGCTGCCGGCCTTGCCGTCCATGTCACCGCCGCGCAGGATCTCGGAAAGGTAGCCGTCGCTTGCCCGGTCGACGTCGATTGCCGGAGCCGACAGCTTGCGCTGTTCGAACACACCGACCACGACGCAGGCGCTGCGCTGCTTTTCGGGCGCGCCGCTTTTTATGCTAAATTCCAGTTCGATTTCCTTGTTTTCCATGTCCGTGCTCAAAAAAATACAATTTGTCTGTCGGCCGATTATTGGCGCAGGCATGGCTGATTGTCAAAAGCACGCGGGGCTCAGGGGCTGCACGGCCCTTTGCCTGTCCGGGTGGCGCCTGCCATGATTCATCGCCGCACGCTGATCCGTGAGATGAGCCTGTCGGCCGGCTCGATTCTCACCATCCTCATCGCCATTTCACTGGTCACGCTGTTCATCCGCCTGCTCGGGGACGTGGCGCGCGGCAAGATCGCCAACGAAGCGGTGTTCGCCTTCCTCGGCTTTTCCCTGCTGCACAGCCTGCCGGTGCTGCTGAGCATCGCCCTGTTCGCAGGCGTGCTGACCACGCTGTCGCGGATGTGGCGCGACAGCGAAATGATCGTCTGGCTCAGTTCCGGGCTGTCCTTCACCCAGTGGATACGTCCGGTGCTGGGTTTCGCCCTGCCGCTCACGCTGCTGATCCTGCTGCTGACCGCCTGGCTCGACCCCTGGGCCCTGGAAAAACGCAACGAATATCGCGACGAACTCAAAAGTCGCGCCGAAATGGCCCTCATCACCCCCGGGCTGTTTGCCGAAGGCAGCGGCGGCGATCGCGTGTATTTCGTCGAAACCATGAATCCTCTGACCGGCGTGGTCCGCAACATCTTCCTGCGTGCCCAGATCGACGGGCAGCTTGGCCTGGTGACGGCACGCGAAGGCAGCTATACGCCGATGAAAGATGGCTCGCGCTATCTGGTGCTGGAGGATGGGCGCCGCTACGAAGGCGTGCCCGGAAAGCTCGATTACCGCATCATCGAGTTCGAACGCTACTGGATGCGTCTGGACGCGGCTGAAGTTCGGCCCGGCAAGGGCAGTCCCAAGCAGGCCAGCCTGTCAGAACTGATCGACGACGCCTCACCGATGGCGCGTGGCGAACTGCTGTGGCGAGTCGGCCTGCCGGTCAGTGCGCTGATTCTGGCCATCATGGCGATTCCCCTGAGCTTCGTGAATGTCCGCGCGCGGCGCTCCTACGGCCTGGTGGTCGCCCTGCTGGTGTTCTTCATCTACAACAACATGCTGTCGTTGAGCCAGGCGTGGGTCGCGCAGGACAAGCTCAATCCCTGGCTGGGTACAGTCTCGATCCACGTCGTGATGGCACTCGCCACCGTGGTGCTGTTTTACCTGCGCATCCATCCTGATCCCTTCAGGCGGAAAAAACAGTGAGCATCCTCGCGCGCTACCTCGCCTCGCAGGTGCTTTCCGCGACCGCCTTCGTCCTGGTCGCACTGCTGATCCTGTTCGCCTTTTTCGACGTGATCCAGGAACTGGGCAATGTCGGGCGCAACAACTACGGGCTTGGGCATGTCTCGATCGTGGTCCTGCTCAACCTGCCGGGTCATCTCTACGAGATCCTGCCAGTCGCGGCACTGATCGGCACCCTGCTGGCCGTTTCGCGGCTGGTGGCGAATAGCGAGTTCGGCGTGATGCGGGTGTCCGGCCTGTCCAACTGGCGCGTGGCGCGTTACTTCGCGGTGATCGGCGTGCTTCTGTCGTTCCTGATCCTGCTGCTGGGCGAATACGTCGCACCCTGGGCCGAGCAGGCTGCGCAACGACTCAAGCTTTCGGCTACCCAGTCGGTGGTCGCGCAGCAATTCCGCTCCGGGCTCTGGGTCAGGGACGGTTCGTCATTCATCAACGTCACCGAGGTCATGCCCGACAGTACCCTGCGCGGGATCAACATCTATACCTTCGACGAGGAAGGCAGGCTGCAGCGGATCAAGGCGGCGCGGCAGGGAACCTGGAGCAGCAAGAAGCAATGGGAACTGGAGGAGGTGAGTGAAACCCGCTTCGATGCAGGGGTAATCCGGGCTTCGCGTGCCGAGCGGGAATCCTGGGACTCCGCGCTCACTCCGGAAATGCTCAGTGTGTTGCTGATCGCACCGGAAAGGATGTCTGCCAGGACGTTGTGGCGCTATATCTCGCATCTGCATGAAAACGGACTCAAGGCTACGCGTTACGAACTTGCGCTGTGGGCCAAGTTCGTCAATCCGCTGGTCATCCCGGTGATGATGCTGATCGCCCTGCCGTTTGCGCTGCACGGTCCACGCACCAGCAATGCCAGCAGCAAGGTATTCGTCGGCATTCTGGTCGGGCTCGGATTTCACCTGCTGAGCCGCCTGTTTGGCCATCTCGGCCTGCTCAACGACTGGCCGCCGGTGGTCGTCTCGAGCCTGCCGCTGCTGATATTCCTGGTGATCGCCTTTTACGGGTTGCGATGGGTGGAACGCCGCTAGCTTCGCTGCCGATGCGTCTGGCTGCCTGTATGCTGGCGAGCGAGCCGGAGGAGAAAGCCGCCTGCGTGCATGCGCTGTGGGATGACTGGCAGGCAGGAACGCTCGAGGCAATGGCGGATGCGCCACGCCAGCCGATTGACCAGCCCGGCCGGCCGGACCGTCCCGTGCTGGTCGCGCCGCAGCAGGTGCCGCGCCGCCGGGCGGACACCCAGGGGGGACGCGCCGCGCTCATCCACGCACTGGCGCACATCGAATTCAACGCCATCAACCTCGCGCTCGATGCGGCGCAGCGTTTTCCCTGCATGCCGACAAGGTATTACGCGGACTGGCTACGCGTGGCAGACGAAGAGGCGACGCATTTCCAGCTGTTGCGCGGCCACTTGCAAACTCTGGGGCACGATTACGGCGACTTTCCCGCCCACAACGGTCTGTGGGACATGGCCCTCAAAACCGCCGACGATCCCTTGGTGCGCATGGCGCTGGTGCCGCGCGTGCTCGAGGCGCGCGGACTCGACGCCACCCCGCTCATCGTCGACAAGCTGCGGCACGCGCAGGATCTGCGTGCCATCGAGATTCTCGGGATCATCGAACGCGATGAAATCGGCCATGTGGCGATCGGCAGCCGCTGGTTCGGGTACCTGTGCGAAGCGCGCGGCCTGACGCCCGATGCGACATTCAGACGTTTGCTGGCCGAATACGATGCGCCGCCGCTCAAGCCGCCGTTCAATCTCGACGCGCGCAGTCAGGCGGGTTTCAGCGCAGACGAACTGCTGTGGTTGAAGAGTCTTTGAGCGCCACGCTCAAAGCCCGAGCGTGGTCGCTGAGACGAACACCGGCGCACGTTGCCACAGCGCGTCGAATTCCTGCTGCAGCAGCAGCGCGGCGTGCGGGTCGTCGAGATCGAGGCTGCCGCGCAGCGACTGCTTGTCGAATCGCTTGAGCACGCCACGCCGGTCGACCACGGCGAAACCGTGATCGGGGCGCGCTGCCTCGGGGTCGGCCTGGCGTATGGACAGGACATGGCCGAAATCGCGCAGCAGGCCGATCAGCCGCGGGTGGCGGATGCGCAGGGTATCGGTTTCGTCGAGGAGGATGTCGAGGCGGCGCCCGCCGCCGCCTGTGCAGAAGGCGCGCAGCGCCGCGTGGCGTGCGGGATCTTCCAGACGCAGGTCGTCGAGCGTGCGCTCATACAGGCAAAGCTGGCGTCCGG
>JBAPWR010000097.1:0-4355 GCA_049283775.1 Thiobacillus sp. | reverse complement strand
AAGCTGATGAAATTTCCCGCCTGCCCCAACTATTCCCTGTCGCGCGTCAAGCTGTGCGTGCTGAGCGGCCTCACCGTCGCGCTCGCACTGGTTCCCGAGGCCATCGCCTTCGCCTTCGTCGCCCAAGTCCATCCCCTCACCGGCCTGTATGCCGCCTTCATCGTCGGTCTCATCACCGCAGCCTTCGGCGGCCGGCCCGGCATGATTTCGGGGGCAGCCGGTGCGCTGGCGGTGGTGATGGTCGCGCTGGTGGTCACCCACGGCGTCGAATACCTGTTCGCCGCGGTGGTGCTGATGGGCGTGCTGCAGGTCGCCTTCGGGCTGCTCAAGCTCGGCAAGTTCATCCGCATGGTGCCGTTTCCGGTGATGGTCGGCTTCGTCAACGGCCTCGCCATCGTCATCTTCCTGGCGCAGTTCGGCCACTTCAAGATGCCGGACGCCGACGGCAACCCGGTGTGGATGACGGGCATGCCGCTCTACACCATGCTCGGCCTGATCGCCCTGACCATGGCGATCATCTACCTGCTGCCGAAGCTGACCCGCGCGGTGCCGTCGACGCTGGCCGGCATCGTCATCGTCTCGCTGCTGGTGATCTATGGCGGCATCGATACCAAGACCGTCGGCGACATGGCCTCGATCGAGGGTGGCCTGCCGCGGTTCCATATCCCCGATGTGCCGTTCGACTGGGAGACGCTGAAGATCGTCTTTCCCTACAGCCTGATCCTCGCCGCCATCGGCCTGATCGAATCGCTGCTGACCTTGAACCTGATCGACGAGATGACCGACACCCGCGGCAAGCCCAACCGCGAATGTGTCGCCCAGGGCTCGGCCAACGTGGTGACCGGCTTCTTCGGCGGCATGGGCGGCTGCGCCATGATCGGCCAGAGCATGATCAACGTCAGCAACGGTGCCACCCAGCGCCTGTCCGGCATCGCCGCCGCGCTGTTCCTGCTGTCCTTCATCCTGTTCCTCTCCGACCTGATCGAGCTGATCCCGCTCGCCGCGCTGATCGGCCTGATGTTCGTGGTGGCGGAAAAGACCTTCGAGTGGGGCAGCCTCAATGCACTGCGCCGGGTGCCGAAGAGCGACGCCTTCGTGGTGGTGGCGGTGACGGTGATCACCGTGCTCACCGATCTGGCCATCGCGGTGGTGACCGGCGTGATCATCTCGGCACTAATGTTCGCCTGGCAGCACGCCAGACACATCGACGTCAGCATCGGCGTCGAGGACCACGGCTGGAAGGTCTACAAGCTCTACGGCACGCTGTTCTTCGCTTCCACCGCTGACTTCCTCGCCAAGTTCACCCCGGCCGAGGATACGGATGAAGTGGTCATCGACTTCGCCCGCGCCAAGGTGATGGACCACTCGGCGGTCGAGGCCATCGACAGCCTGGCGGAACGCTACCGCAAGGCCGGCAAGCGCCTGCACCTGCGCCACCTAAGCCCCGATTGCCTGGAACTGCTGACCAAGGCCAAGGACATGGTCGAGATCGACGTGCGCGAGGACCCGCACTACCACATCGCCGACAACAAGCTCGGCTGATGACAGCGAAACGACTCGATCTGCTGCGGCAGAAACCGTAGTACCGGCTTGCACCGGACAATAGTATTGTGCAAAAATAAAATCGCACTTCGCAGCATGCCTGGTCCGCCTTCCGCGGCGATCGGGGGAAGTGCCTGTCAATGCGCGGCGTGCTGCCGCGTCCAGGATTTCCTGTCAGTACGTCCACGCCGAGCCTTCCTCGCCATGCGCTGCCGACAGTCATTTGCACCGGCCCGAAAGGAGAACGCTTGACCACCCTGAAATGGATATTCGCTTTGGCAATCGGCCTGTTTTCGTGCGCCGCGCTCGCCGATCGGGTGGTGCTCGACAACGGCGACCAACTGAGCGGCACGCTCGTCAGCATGGAAGCCGACGCGCTGTGGCTGGAGACAGCCTATGCCGGCAAGATCAAACTGCCCCGGGCCAGGCTCGTGCGGATCGAGACCGACGCGGCCGTGCGGGTCAGGCTGTCCGACGGCACCGAACTGGATGGCCAGCTGTAGGCAGCCGAGCCCGGGCAATTGAGCATCCGCATCGGCAGCCTGGCGCAGACCGAGTCGCTCGGATTCGAGCGCATCGCCGCGATCAATCCGCCGCGCCACCCCGACAGGACGGTGCTGAGCGGGCGGGCCGCGCTCGGCGGCAGTTTCGCCAGCGGCAACACCGATGCGCAGACCCTGCACCTGGATGGCCAACTGGTGGCGCGCAATCCGATCCAGCGCGTCACCCTCGGCGGCGAACTCAACGAGGCCTCGCAGGATGGCGTGGACACGGCGTCGAACTGGAGGGTAGGGCTGAAATACGATCATTTTGTGCGGGAGCGGACCTATCTCTATGCCAACACCCGCTTCGATCACGATCGCCAGGCCGACCTCGAATTGCGCAGCACGCTCGGGGTGGGCGGCGGACGTCAGTTCTACGATCGCGACGACCTGCAGCTTGCACTCGAAGGCGGGTTCAGCCTGGTCAACGAGGATTACCGCACTGCTGCGGACCTGAGCTTTCCCGGCGCGCGTCTCGCCCTCAAGTACGAGCAGGCCCTGTGGCAGAAAAAGCTCACCCTGTTCCACACCGGCGACCTGCTGCTGAGCCTCGACTCGCTCGACGACTATCTCTACCTGACCCGCACCGGGGTGAGGTTGCCGGTGGGCAACGGCTTCAGTCTCGGCGCCCAGGTGAATTTCGACTACGACGCGGTACCGGCGGCCGGCAAGGAGACCACCGACACCGCGTTGATCGTCAACCTGAACTACTCGCACTGAGCGCCGGGGTGCGGAGCGAGCGAAATTTTGTCCAAATGCCTTACGACGGGACCTGAATCATGAAAGCGTCAAATGCAGCTGCCGCGATGCGGCGTCCTGAAGCCGCATCGCAGGCCGACATGCATACCCTGGTGACCTTCGGTGAAACCCTGGTCGACCAGTTCAGCGATCGCAGCGTGCTCGGTGGCGCGCCGTTCAACGTCACCTGTCATCTCGGCGCATTGGGTGCGCACCCGGTGCTGCTGACGCGGGCCGGCAAGGACGCACTCGGCGAGCAGCTGCTGCGGGCGATGCACCAGCGCGGGCTGGACCGGCGCGGGGTGCAGCGCGACCCGGTGCGGCCGACCGGCCAGGTCAAGGTCAGCGAGCGCGCCAGCGGCCACGTCTTCGACATCCTCTCCGACCAGGCCTACGACCATATCCATGCCGGCCTGGCACGCCTGATGGGCCTCTCCCTGCATCCCGCCATGGTCTACTTCGGCACCCTGTCGCAGCGCGGCGAATCGCGCCGTGCGCTGCGCGAACTGCTCGGCGCGGTCGACAGCCGGGTGTTTCTCGATGTCAATCTGCGCGACCCCTGGGTCGATGTCGATACCCTGCACTGGTCGCTGCGACAGGCCAGCGTGGTCAAGCTCAACGAGGACGAGCTGGCGCGCATCAGCGCCCTGTTCGCGCTCGACGGCGCCACGCCGCAAGCGCGCGCGGCGGTGCTGGTCGCCGGTTTCGAACTGCAGCGGGTGGTGGTGACCTGCGGTGCGGGCGGCGCCTGGACCCTCGACGGCGCCGGGCGCGTCGATACGGTCAGCAGCCCGCCGCTGCAGAACCTCGTCGACACCGTGGGCGCCGGCGACGGCTTCTCGGCGGTATTCATCCTCGGCATGCTGCGCGGCTGGCCGGTCGCCGAGCGGCTGGCGCGCGCCGATGCCTTTGCCCGTGCCCTGTGTCTGACTCGCGGGGCGGTGCCCGACTCGCTCGATTTTTACGCGCCCTTCATCCGCGACTGGCAACTGGAAACCGACGCTGCGCAGGCATCGACCGACACTGCAAAGGAGAACGCATGAATTCCGAATCGATCAATGGCCTGTTGGCGTTTGTGGGCGAATGGCGCGGGCTCGCCACGACCCTGCTGCACGTCGTCATCATTCTCGCCCTGACCTGGCTGGCGCTGCGTATCGCGCGCAAGCTGATCTCGCGACTGCACAGCCACATGCAGCAGGATCTCGACGACAGCGAGCGGGTCAAGCGACTGGATACGCTGGAGCGGGTATTCCGCTACGTCGCGACGATAGTCATCAGCCTGATCGGCACCTTGCTGATGCTCAGCGAACTCGGCATCTCGATCGCTCCGATCCTGGCCGCCGCCGGGGTGCTCGGCATCGCAATCGGCTTCGGCGCGCAAAGCCTGGTCAAGGACTATTTCACCGGCCTCTTCCTGCTGCTGGAAAACCAGATACGCGTCGGCGACGTGGTCGAGGTCGCCGGCAAGGGCGGCCTGGTCGAGGAAATCACCCTGCGCTACATCCGCCTGCGCGATTACGAGGGCAGCGTGCA